>JBIJDE010000379.1:0-5092 GCA_044344305.1 Armatimonadota bacterium | reverse complement strand
TATTAAAATTTACTATGCAATATGACACTATACTGGTATCATATTAGTATTGTTGGGTAATATAAAATTATGCTGACATATTTTGTCAGCATTAAAAAAGGGAGCAAATCATGAGCATGTCATCGACATTTCGTCCCACATTAGCTAAAACGGGACAACTTATTTTCTCGTTGCTGGTTGCCTGGATGTTTGCAATCATTATCTCCCCGGCAATTTATGCCGATAATGGTAATTTGCCATTAGCCTCATCACCAGTGTTTACACCAGCACCTGGAATATTCACAGGACCGCAGAAAGTTACTATTTCAAGTACACAAACTAGTGTTACAATTTATTACACAATTGATGGTACCGTGCCGAAATCAACATCACAAATATATACAGTACCTATTGATGTAACAACATCAATTAAACTTACTGCTCTTGCGGTAGATCCAATTAGGTTTGGCCCAAGTAAACCAACAAGTGGATATTATGAAATCGGCACTCAATTACCAAAAGCTGAAGCACCTACATTTACTCCAGCTCCAAATACATTTACTAAGCCTCAGAAAGTCACTATATCAAGTACTCAGTCCGGTGTATCAATTTACTACACTACTGATGGTACCCCTCCTACTACCGCTTCGACAAAATATTACGGTCCAATAGATGTAGTAAAATCTATGAAGCTTTCAGCTATTGCGGTATATCATAACAGATTATCACCAAGTGACCCAACAAGCGGTTACTATGTTATCAATGCTCAGCAAGTTGCTAAGCCTACATTATCACCCACTCCTTCTACTACTACTCCATTTACTGCACCGGTTACAGTTACTATAAGTTGCGCAACACCAAATGCTATAATTCGTTATACAACAACTGGAACTGCACCTACTGCCAACTCACCAGTGTATAATGGACCATTTACTGTTAGTGCTACAACAAAAGTAGAAGCGAGAGCATTTTTAGTCGGCTCACTCGATAGTGACCCGGCTGTTGGATATTATGTAATAAGCGCACCTACCCAGGTAGCGACACCTACATTTTCACCTGCTCCTGGCACATCGTTTACTGCCCCGGTACAGGTTACTATTAATTGTACAACACCAAATGCAGTAATCCGTTACACCACCAATGGAACTAACCCAACTGCCAGTTCACCCATTTATACTGGTGCATTTACAGTCAGTGCAACAACGAAAGTTCAAGCAAGAGCATTCTTAGTCGGTTCACCTGACAGCAATCCTGCAGTGGGTTACTATGTTATTACTGCACCAGTACAAAAAATAGCAACTCCAGTATTTACCGTTGCTCCTGGTACTTTCACAACACCACAAAAAGTAGGAATTACTTGCGCTACACCAGGCGCGATAATTCGTTATACATCAAATGGAACTGCACCGACGGCAACATCACCGTTATATACTACGGCAGCCTTTGTCAATTCAACAACAACTATTAATGTTAAAGCATTTAAACCTGGCATGACTGATAGTGACACCCTTACAGGTACGTTCACGATTAAAGCTGCTGCTATTACCCAGGGCGTTGATTTAATGATTAAAACTAACACTACAGGGGCATCAGTTGGTGAAGGTGTTATTGACACTCAAGGAACCCAGGTAGCAACTAAAACCGCCGCGTCACGCAGAATAGCGTCTTATGTTATCGCTTTGAAAAATACCGGCACCGCAGTTGATTATTATGCCATCACCGGTGTAGGTAGCAAAGTTGGATGGACTGTCAATTATATTGACATGGCCGGATTAAATGTAACCCAAAAAGTAACCGGTGGTTATGGCTGGATAATTCCACAAGTATTACCCGGAAAAGTCGTCTATTTCCGATTAGACGTTACACCGACCAGTGGTATTGCAAATGATGACTCTGTGGATGTTGTTATTACTGCTACATCAAAAATAGATAGCACAAAAACAGACCAGGTAACAGCAACTACCACAAAGGTTAAATAATTAGAGTTAAAAATCATACCTAATTTATACCGGATACAACTTTTTTACGAGGGGTATCCGGTATTTTATTGTGAAATAATTCACCATTTATAAAGTTTTTTTACATCTATTAATAAGATAGAAGGGATAAATATATATATCTTACACGCCTTGCGACCATCATACAGATATTTCATAGATAGAGAAATTCTTAATATTTAAATATTCGTTATTCTAACCCAAATAAATTATACAAGTTTTAAGTTTTAAGTTTTAAGTTTTAAGTTATGGCTACTTCGACAAGTTGCTCAGTGACCTTTATAAAATATGCTTTGTAAAAGTTGACGTCATAATTTATAATAATCAGTTCCTCTTATCCACCGCTACCTGCAATCTGGGGATTTCCCAGCGCGGATCCCACAGACCAGTGTAAGCAAAATCAAGAGTATCGCCATTTTTTACTTTTACTTCAAAAGTAGTAACTACTTCTTTAATTTGCGCTTCGTAAGAATTACCATATTGTATACGCGTTCCACTTTCCGGTGTACCGACTATGTGTGTCCCTTTTATTACTGCGTCCTCGGTGGCAGATATTACTTGTATGCATTCCTGTTTATTTTTATACATAAATAAATCTTTACCATCACGACCTAAAGTCTGATAATTCAACTTTACACTGATGGTATTATCATCCTTCCCGGTATAGGTATAGCACAATACCGGTGCGCTTTGCATATTCGGGTTTCCAGTCGGTCCATTATGATACATTATACCATCTGCCGTTATTTGGGCATTGCTGGTTGGTGATTTCCAAGCGTTCTGGGTTTTATCATACATCATCTTCACAGGTGGCAATTTCACCATGTCGTATCCCGTCGGAGTGCCATTTGAATTATTGCCATAACATACAGCCAGGTAACTCCACGGACCGCTGGGATTGCTGGTTGTGGTGTATTGCATCACACTCTTATCACGTGGTTCTTCCCAACGAATGACCACCATGGAGAATGGTTTTATGGTGATAATATTTCCACTGACGAATTTAGCCGGAATTTCTTCGACTATCTTCACCTGTTCAGCATGGTCTGGTTCATTATTAGCATCGATTTTATCTGCGCTCAGCGTCCATTGTTTTACACTGCCGGGTTGTACTCCACCGGTAAAATTCATTACAAATGGCAGCGAATCGGTACGATGCAGGTTAAATATCACAAAACCGCGTTTCTCATTTTCTTTGGTTGCGTATGCCTGTAAATAAGGTACGTCAAAAGGCTTATTTTTACTGCCATAGTCTGCCGAACATGTCCATTTTGGATTAGTTCCGCTTTTTGTTACTTTCACCAAATCACCGGCAAGCACCTGGTTCAACAAACTCACCGCCTGGAATGTCGGCCGATACCGTTCACTGCCGGTTTTCATTGATAACGCGGTTCCCCACAATCGCACATTTCCGGCACCATACCTATATTCATATTGCAACAGAGAAAATAAATTTTGCACCCGCACATTCTGTTTTTCCAACATCATCATCATCCAGTTAGCTACATTTAACCCGCCGCCAATACCGGCAACAATTTTATTTCTGGCATCAGCAGGAGCATCGCCACCAGTTATGTGATGATTTACTTCATATATGGATAATTCCATTCCCAGCGGTTTGGTAATTGCTTTATAATTCTGTGCCATGTATCCCTGGGTAGCATTGTACCATGGGTAACCAAATACCCACGACCATATCTCTTCATCACTCTGTTTCGCCTGAAAAGCAGACATCTCGTGAATAATATATGGTGCCACCGCAAATCCATCAGCATTCCATTTTTCTGCGGCTAACAGCCCATTACTGCCGGCGGATACTGCCTGACCACCAATTTGAAACTTCACTTTATTGCTATAACATGGTGCCATCTTCGCAAATCCTATCAATGTGCGCCAATAATCTCGGCCATTAAAACCACGATGATTGTATGCCATCGACCAGTTCCACGCTTCGTTTCCAAACTCTATATTGATATTTTTAAATACTGATGTCCATGGTTTTACCTGTCCGCGGTCAGCACGCAATTTACCATACGCTGTCTGTTCTGATCCATTCAGGTATTCCATCAAATCAACCATTTCCGATGGTGTTAATGTGCCGGGGATACATACCCAGGGGTCGCAATTAATTTCTTTACACAGTTCCAAAAACTCTTGCATTCCGTATCGGTATGAGTCAGCAGAACCTTCATTTTGTTTTGGATGCCCGGGCCAGATATTGCTGGTAATTGGGTTTTCATTGCGCTGGCCGGTATAAGTCATACGTGTTTCTATCGGACGCAGAAAGTTTTCCAATGATGACCCACCCATTTGCAACAGACGTAATGAGCCGGGTTGGAACTTTTTTAAGGTATTGACCAATGGGTCGCGGAAAGCGGTTGGATTTTTATCGCCTTCCATTTGCATAGACACATCATCCAACTTCACAACACCGCCAGTGACAATTATGTGAATACATATTGCAGGATATGGATAATCCTTAACATCGAAAGTATATTCATACTTTTTCCATTCATTTGTTATTTCTACTTTTTGCGGCATTAATGGCGGTTCAGCGGTGGATGGTTTCCAAGTGCCCAACCCCAGTGCCAGCTTACCATCACCACGCGCCCAAAACTTCAATTTCCATATTCCATTTACATCAACAGCTGTTTTTACTGCCAATGGTGCGCTGATAGTAGCGACATCAGGAACGCCTTTTGCCGTCAGCACCGCTGCCATTATCCCTTTTGATTCTTTTCGTATATCGCCTTTCTCGGTAGTCACCTTTGCTTCGCCATCAGTAAACACCCAGAATGAACCACCATGCTGACCCAGAAATCCAGTATCAACCTGTTTTTCTAATATAATTACAGTATCGACGTATGGTTTCATCGGTCCCTGACTATCCAAATCAAGTTTCAAATATCTTTTATTTGGGTCGCCACCTTCCATAAATGGCATATTTGCCATAACATTAGTCACCTTGCCAGTGTGCCCCATGCCAGGACCGGTAACGATGGTATAATTTGCCCCTCTTAAAATATCATCCCACTTGCCAGAACCGATATTCAGATAAATAGATTTCTCGTCACCACCCGGACACCATTCAATAATTCGGTAGATAGAACCTTCAA
>JBIJDE010000378.1:0-5112 GCA_044344305.1 Armatimonadota bacterium | reverse complement strand
GGAAATGTTGCGTGCGTATGGCTATCGCATTTATGCATTTAATAGCGGTAGAAGAGCTTTGGACGCTGTAGAAAAAATCAATCCTGATCTCATATTACTGGATGTTTCAATGCCAGGTATGGATGGGTACGAAGTTTGTAAAGAATTAAAAGCTGACATAAATTTACGCGATATTCCGGTAATTTTTGTGAGTGCAATGAATGAAACTATCGATAAGGTGAAAGGGTTTAACGTTGGCGGGGTTGATTATATTACCAAACCATTCCAAATAGATGAAGTTAATGCCCGTGTCAAGGCGCATCTCACGTTACGTTTTCAACAACAGGAATTGCAAAGCAGCTACATTCGACTGCGCGATTTAGAAGAAATGCGCGAAAATTTAGTAAATATGATAGTACATGACATGCGTTCTCCACTCTTTGGCATTCTGGGTATGCTGGATTTAATGAAAGATGCTTTAACAAAACGTCCAGAAAAATGTATGGGATATGTTGAATCTACACTGGCAACGACACATGAATTAACAGAAATGGTAAATTCACTTCTTGATATCAGCAGATTGGAAGAAGGTAAAATGCCGATAAATGTTAGTCAGTGCAACATAGAATATTTAATTAATCAGGCTACTAAATTACTCAGTATCGACCATTCCGATATCGAATTGAAAATTGAAATGTTGACGGATCATCCAGATATTTATTGCGATAGCGGATTAATACGAAGAGTATTACAAAATTTGTTAAGTAATGCTGTTAAGTTCAGCCATATGGGTGGTAAAATTATTGTTCGAGTAGAACGTCCTGATGATTATATTCGGGTATCAGTGATTGATAACGGGCCAGGCATACCAGCAGAATTCCACACTAAGATATTTGAGAAATTTGGTCAGGTAAACTCGCGGACGAATAACCGCAAATATTCTACCGGTTTAGGTCTTGCTTTCTGTAAATTAGTCATTAAAAGTCATCAAGGTGATATCGGCGTCTATAGTGTACCTGACGAAGGCAGTAATTTCTGGTTTACCATAAATGATAACCATGAAACTATTGGACTTTCAGAGATTTAATACCTTAAATCCAAAGAACGTTGAAATAAAACAAGTTGTTTGTAAATTAATGTAATATTATTTCTGCGTAACTCTGCGTTAAACTCTGTGTAACTCTGTGTAACTCTGCGGTTAAGTTAGGGGATAACATATTGATGATAGTTTTTTATTTTACCACAGAGGACGCAAAGGACAACGCAAAGTAACACAGAGGATACCCATGTGGTTTAAACTATTAAAATAAAATTGGGTTGTGGGTGAACCCACGTTAGATATTCATTTTATTTAATTATTTATTTTATCTGTTGATGCTAACATGAAAACAGAAACTTCATCATCAGCAAGAAATGCCGCAATTTGCTATAATATGCCGGCAACAATCCCCAATTAACGAGGTTTTATACTAAATGACTATTAAATTCGGCACCGACGGTTGGCGCGGGATTATTGATGATGATTTTACAGATGATAATGTTCGTATCGTAGCACGCGCGTTGGCAGTTTATCTGCAGAAAGATAAACCTGCTGGCAGTGGCGTGATGGTTGGGTATGATAATCGCCGTAAAGCGGAAGATTTTGCTCGTATTTCTGCTGAAGAACTTTCACAAGCCGGCTTTGCTGTAACATTATCTGACGTCGCTATTTCATCCCCTGCATTGGCATTTGCCGTAAAGCATAACGGTGCAATGGGTGGAGTAATGATTACCGCCAGTCACAACCCACCGACTTTTAATGGTTTTAAATTCAAGGCGAATTATGGCGGCAGCGGTATGCCGGAAATAATGTCAAAAATCGAGTCTTACCTTGGTGAAAATCCTGTGCCGATCAACGGGTCAATCGTCACTGCGGATATCACCTCTGATTATTTAAATCATTTAGCTACTTTAGTTGATATCAACCTGATAAAATCCGCTGGTTGGCGCGTAGTTGTCGATTGCATGTATGGCAGCGGCATTGGCTATTTAGAAAAATTATTGGCCGGCGGGAAAACAGAAGTTATTTCAATCCGAAGCACTCGCGACCTTAATTTTGGCGGTATCAATCCAGAACCAATCGCGAAAAACCTGCAAGCATTATTTAATGCGGTGAAATTCAACGGCGCGTTCGCCGGTATCGCACTGGATGGCGACGCAGACAGAATCGGCGCCGCAGACGAAAATGGAAACATAGTGGACAGCCATCGCATATTCGCCGTGTCACTGCTGCATTTGGTAGAAAAACGCGGTTGGCGCGGTCCGGTTGTGAAAACAGTCAGCACAACCAGCATGATTGATATTTTATGCAAACAACTCAGTTTGCCATATTCGGTAACGCCAATTGGTTTTAAATATATTTGTGAGAAAATGCTGCAGGAAGATGTTTTAATTGGCGGTGAGGAAAGCGGTGGGATTGGGATTCGCGGTCACCTACCCGAGCGTGACGGCGTGCTTATGGGCCTGCTGTTGATGGAAGCCATGGCGCAAAGCGGTAAAAAACTGGGTGAATTAGTGAATGATGTTTACGCACGATGCGGTTTTCACGCTTATAACCGTATTGATATGCATCCGAATGTTGCCGATATGCCGGCGATTCGCGACCGCATAACAAATGCGAATAATAGCGAGTTGGCAGACAGAAAAATTGAAAGTATAGACAAAAAAGATGGAACAAAGTTCTACTTTACCGACGGTGCCTGGCTACTGTTGCGACCGAGTGGAACCGAACCGGTAGTCAGAGTCTATGCCGAAGCAGAATCTGATAAAGCAGTAGAAATATTGCTGAGCGCAGGCGAAAATTTAGTAAATGGGAGCAAATAATATGGAACTGACAAGCAAGCAGAAAAAACACCTGCGCAGTCTGGGGCAAACCCTGGAACCGATAATGCATATCGGTAAAGATGGTGCCAGCGAAGAATGTATCGCCGCAACTGAAGAAACATTTAACCGTCGAGAACTTATCAAGGTGCGGGTATTAAAAAACTGTCCAGAAGAAACAGCAGATGTTGCCGCAGAACTGGCAGAAGCAACCGAAAGTAACATGATAAGCAAAGTAGGCTTCACATTTCTGTTATATAAGCCAAATGTTACTTTGAAAGAGCAGATAAAACTGCCGTAAAAATATTTGATTTTTTCGGATAGAAGGACAGGTTTTATACCTGTCCTTTTTCATTTATCTGCAACTACATTTGATTAATTTTTGTATAATAGTTACGAGGTAAAATGATGAGATATCTGTTGATATTGTTTTCTTTGTTATTAGTAATAACTTCTTTCGCGGTTGTACCTGCTGCCGGTTTTCAGGTTGATTCGTATCTGGACACATGGCATGATGCGAAGCGCGACCGCGATGTGCCGGTTAAGATATATTATCCTGCTGACAAGAACGCAACCTGTGCTGTGATTATATTTTCCCACGGATTAGGTGGTTCCCGTGATGGCTACGAATACCTGGGCAAAGAGTGGGCATCACGAGGATTTATTTCTGTTCACCTTACTCATATTGGCAGCGATACATCCGTATGGAAAGGCAAAAAGCTGCTGGAAATCAAACCTGCAATGGATAAAGCCGCAGTAAACCCGACCAATGCCATTAATCGTCCGCTTGATATTACATTCGCTATCGACACCTTATTAAAAATAAATCGCGGAGAAATCAAGGGAATATTGCGGGGCAGAATCGACGAGTCAAAAATCGGAGTAGCCGGTCATTCATTCGGGTCATTCACCGCACTGGCTACGGCAGGAATAAAACTTGCCGGTAAAAAGTCCTTCGGAGACGACCGCGTTAAAGCTGTCATAGCCATGTCTTCGCCGGTAACCGGAACCGAAGACCAATGGGATACGATTTATGGCAATGTAAAGATACCGGTAATGCACATGACCGGCACGAAAGATTCCAGCAATATCGGCAAAGGAACAAAAGCAGAAGACCGCCGTATTCCTTATGACCATATAAAAGGTGTGGACCAATACCTTATAACCTTCATCGGTGGCGACCACATGATATTCAGCGGACGCAAGGCTGGCGACCCCACTCGTGAAGACGCAAAATATCAACAACACATAAAATCTGCCAGCGACCTGTACTGGGATGCATACCTGATGGGAAATTCAGATGCAATGAAAAAACTGAAAAATGGCATCCTGGAAAAATCGTTGAAAGGCATTGCAAATTTTGAGATGAAGAATTAATTTGTTTTCGACTGGGATCGCAGGCATCTTGCCTGCCCCCCCGTAGAAATTCAGCGGAACGTCAAATAAAATATACTGGTTCAAAATTTATTAAATTTAACACGTTTTCATCTTTTTACTGAGTGCCGCTAAACCACAGCCGGGGCAGGCTGGAAGCCTGCGGTCCCAGTCAAAATAAATATCCTATTTGCGGAATGCCGGGGACGGCATTCCCTACAGTAAATATTTATCACATCATAAAAAATGCACGAAGATTATTAAAATCTCCGTGCATCTCTGTTTTACTCTGTGAATCTCTGTGTAATTTATTTTATTTTAGCTACAAATTCGTCGATATCTGACGGTTTCATGCCTAATTCTTCCGGACTGGCTAATCTTCCCAATACGGCGGATGCGGCGGCGATTGCCGGGTTGCTCAGATATACTTCACTCTTCGAGTGGCCCATGCGGCCGACGAAGTTGCGGTTAGTGGTTGCTACCGCGCGTTCGCCATCAGCCAATACACCCATGTGACCGCCAAGACATGGTCCACAGGTTGGGGTGCTGACAGCAGCGTTGCAATCAATGAAAATCTCAAACAAACCTTCGTCCATTGCCTGCTTCCAAATAACCTGGGTTGTTGGCAATACAATCAGACGTACATCAGGATGAACTTTTCTACCTTTCAAAATTGCGGCAGCAATGCGCAGGTCGTCAATATGGCCATTAGTACACGAACCGATGATTGACTGGTCAATGGTAACATTCAATGCGATAGCTTCGCTGATGGTTTTTGTATTGCTGGGCAGGAACGGGAACGCTACTTGCGGTTCGATATTAGCGCAATCCCATTCAAATGTTTCAACATATTTGGCATCCACATCGCTGGCGTAGAATTTATACGGACGTTTTGCTCTG
>JBIJDE010000118.1:0-11359 GCA_044344305.1 Armatimonadota bacterium | reverse complement strand
GCGGCATGCCAGGACCCGGTGCGTTACCCTGCGGAGCCGGTGAGGTGTTAGTACCTGATGGCGGTGTTGGCTGCGGTGTTGTTTCTGTAGGTGTTGGCTGGGTAGCTACGGTTTCATTTCCTGGAGTTTCAGTTTTAGTCGGTTTAACGAACAGAATAACCACGAGCGCAATTAACGCCGCGAGAAATACTCCCGCCATTATCATTATTTTCTTTTTTTGTTCAGGTGTTATCACCGTATTTATCTCCACCAATAATTATAACGAAAAAAGGACTAATTTGTTCCAACCATCTGATTATACCACATTTTTACCACATTCTTGGTTCCGGGAATTGCACCCAGAATGAACTTTTTGGTGGAACAGTTGGTTTAAACCATTCATTAATTTTGCCAAAGAATGTCATTTCCGGTAAATCTAATGGTTGTTTCCATTCTTTTCTAATATCTTTCGGCTTACCCGGATCAGCTACTACCCGTTTAGCTTCTTCAATTTTAGTTTTCACCCCGACTTTTGAACCGTCCCCATAAGGGTCCCATCCCTTAGTCATGAAATACGCTTCTGCGGAATACTTAAACTCCAGAATAGGCCTGACAGGGTCATAAACATTTCTGCCATTTATCATTTTTATAACAGTAATAGTTAATGGTCCAGCACTGGAACCTGCTGCTGGTGCTGCGGCGGCTGCCGGTGCTCCGCCTGCAGGTGCGCCACCTGCTGCTGCGCCAGGAGCACCGCCTGGTGCTGTCGCACCTGGAGCCGCAGGAGTTGTAGTGGCTGCACCGCCGGGAGGTCCACCTGGTGATGCCGGCGGAGCCGCTTGTGCCAAATGAATATTGCTATTTATGAAACTGCTGGCGATATAATAACCACGGTACGGTTCACTGTATACATTCCTTAGACGTGATGCTATTTTTGTAGTGTCAATCAATACCCCTGCCCTTGGTGCTGGGGTTGCTGCTGGAGGAGCGGATGCAGGAGCACCACCTGGTGGTGTAGCTCCAGGGCCCGGTATTGCGCCCGGTGCTCCAGGTGCGCCCGGCGCGCCAGCAACAGGTGCAGCAGCACCGCCACCACCGATATCGGTACCAACAAACTTGATAACGTATGGACAATATCCATATCCGGTCATAACAGCAATTTTTCGCGCCAGTTCATTGTAACCACGAACTCTTACAGTTTGTTCTTTAAATGGTATCTTTACAATAGTGGCTGATGGCAATGTCGTCTCGTAACCCAGAGTTCCAGTGAACATAAATTGCGGTCTATTCTGTGCCGGGAACTTCTTAACCCATCGTCTCAATTCATTAAGGGTGAGCCCCTTACCCATATTATAATACCATTTACGCAATCCTTCTTCTTTATTGCTGGCGTATCTTACCGCTTCACAATAAATTTCCGGCATGGTATCCTGCATTATCTGGAATGCCTTGGCATCATTAATAAATTCTAAACAATATTTTGGCCGTATATCCAACGCTTCTTTATACGGTCCTTGTTTTGCCGTCGCTGCGTTTCGTGTAGATTCAAAATCTGTAACAGCAGCTTTATACGCGGCTTCGGCAGGATCAATCAACTTGGTCTTTCCAAAATAACCAAGGCAACCAATCATGATTACAAACAGCGGCACTAAATGCCACCAACGCAACCATTTCATAACTTATTCACCTCGTTATTTGTTTCGTATATCATAATTTATTTTAAGGATTCTTAGCCGGTGGTCCGCCAGCACTTGCCGGTGGTGCACCACCCGGGGTTGCTGCACCAGGAGGGGCTGTTGCGCCGGGAGCTCCGCCTGGGGCCGTTTCGCCAGGGGCACCACCTGGTGCGCCACCGGGCGCTCCACCTGCGGCTCCGCCAGCGGCAGGCGCGGTTCCTCCACCTGCGGCCGCTCCACCACCGCCGCCACCTACGTTAGGAGGAGCGGGAGCAGTAGCACCATTTGGTACGTATAACGTTCCATATTCATCAGCAGTAAAACTGAAAGCCGGTTGAGACGGCATAGGCTTTTTCAAAGTTCCGGCAACATTTACTGCTATTATCTGTTTATCCATTGACTCCGGGTATGGTTCTGCCATCGGCTCTAATTTCAATTCATTTTTAGATAATTTAAAGTAATAATTGACAAAATTCATCAACCCCTTAATCTTGCCAGTCATTTTTACATTACTATCCTGCAACGTCATATCATCAAAATATGCACCGCCACCACCGACTCTGGATGCAACATCTACAAGTGCACCAACTACTTGATTATTATATTTCTGGGTTTCATCACGAGAAAAAGCTGTTAGAAATTTCTTATATGTCCCGGCTTCACCTTTCCATTTTTCTGTTACTGCAATTTCACCATCTGCTGCTTTACCATATTCATCATAAAAAGGTGCTTTCTCTGATATATACCAATCTGTCCACAACTTATAGTCAGCCGGCATTTTTAATACCGGTATTGCCTCGATGATAAGGATAACCACACCAACGATAATGGTGATCAATATCCTTTTGCCTTCGCCGTAATATTTAGGTAGTAGGTTTACTTTAATCATTGTTATGCTTACTCAACCATATTTCTCAGACCCAGACCAATGCATACCGGCAATGCTGGCGCTAATGCGCGTACATATTCCTCCGGCACTTTGCATGATGATAAATCGATACCATCTAACGGATCCGCCAGTCTGACATCAACGCCGACTTCAGAATGAATGAAGTCTACCATATTTGGCAACAAACTTGTACCACCGGAAAGTACGATAGTGTCGACATGAATGTCCGGTTCTTTATTTGCAAAAAACTCTAACGAACGTCTAATCTCTGTTACTAATTCCATCAATGTAGGTTGCATCGCTTCGAATATTCTGCGTTGAAAAATCTCGTCCTGCGACATATCAGGACGTTCAAATGTGGTGAGATCTTCAATTGATTCAGTTGATTCAAATGGGGTTCCAGATAATGAAAACTCCTGTGCCAGTGATTCGCCAAACCCTTTGTCATTTTCATCTTCACCGAACGAAAACATGCTGGCATCGAAAAATGAAGATGCCGGTTTTGGTTTGGGTGGTTCCGAATTCATTTGATTTGCCAGTTCCTCACCGAAGCTGAACGCCGGTTTGTTTAATTCTTCTTCTGTAACTTCCAACGATGGTACGCCCATGGTTAATTCCATTGCATCAAATGGAAACCGTTGCTCAATTTCTGCCATCTCAGCCGGTGAAATAGGTTGTGGTGCAGAAATATCGGTATCTTTCGTCAGGTCAACCTTAAACTCTTCGACAGGTTGCGGTGGTACAGTTGTTTCTGGTTCATTAATTTTAACTGATCCAAAGTCGTTAAAATCATCATCCAATGAAAATATATGCTGCGGCAGCGGTGAATCTTCTGTATTTGTTTCTGTTGGCGTGCTACCGGGGGCAATAATAAATTCATCAAGCCCTGCACCGAACATGCTATTTTGTGGTGAAGTACCGTCACTATCTAATGAAGAGAAAAAGTCATCTTCTGGTGCAGGCAATTCCCCGGAAGTAGCCTCAACAAATATTTTCCCGAACTGTTTCTTTAATTCTTCTGCCTCTTCCTGGGTACGACCGGTTTGTTCTGCTATAACATTTGTCAGTGTATCGCCTGCTACCGGCACCGTGCGGTTAAATGCTAATTGTCCTTTTGTGACAATGCATATCTCCATCGCCCTGGCACCTATTTCAACTAATGCGATGTTATCTGGCAGTTTTGATATCTCTTCTTTTGGCTCTTCAACGCTCATAATATCGTCATCTTCATCCTCAGATGTTAATGCGCGGATAGCGGAAAGATTTAGTACATCCATTGCCACCGCTTGGAGACCGGCGCAATCAAGAACTTTAATATATTTCTGTACCAACTCTTCATGAGCAACCGCCAGCAATACCTTCATATTCACTTCTTCCGGCGGCAGATCATTAGGGTCGATAAGAGGTGAAAAATCCATAATAACTTCGGTGACAGCAAATGGGATATGCCGTTCCACCTCAAATTTCATGTTATCTTTCAACTCTTTCAGTGACATACGCGGCATTTCAATGGGACGAACGATGACTGTGGATTGGCCACTTATGCCGGCGATTACTGATTTTGTTTTGATTTTATTAATATTGAGGAATTTTTTAATCGATTTGCCCAGCAATACCGGTTCCAATATCTGACTATTGTCCATCACACCCATAGGAGTAGGCAAGATGGCGACGTTAAGCAACGAAATAACACCCTTTTGCAGGCGCAATTCCGCTATTTTAACAAATCGCGAACCAATATCCAACGCGAGTACGGTCTGATCCTTTGCCCGCGCGCCGGCTCTTACAACCATTATGTATGGTTACCTCGCCCGATATACTACCACAGAGATAGAAGAATATTCAACTACAAACCATCAATATTTGAAAAAATACCGTTTTTTATTACAATTTTGCACTAAATAACCAATAAAGCATGATTTATGCCAATCTGACTTTTTTATTATACCAGTTTTACGTAGCATGGTGGAGGGGTGGAGGAAAACTGTGAAAAATACTCATTATCAGAACTTTCGCTTTGAAAGAGAAATCTGCTTAAAAAATGGTCGCTTCGACAGGCTCAGCGACCGGTCACTGAGCTTGTCGAAGTGACCTTAAGCGAAAGTCTTGATTAAAATAATGACATCTGAACTGGAGTTGTATCTTTTTTCTTATTTATCACTGGCTTTACAAGGATTGTATTTGCTATTTTATTCATTATATAATCAAAATCTACAATATCAAGAGCAATTGCACCTTTTTTTATCAACTCCATATTGCCTTTTAGGTATTCAACTTTTCTTACAAAAGTAGGAGTCCAACCATTTCTTAAATTCTCTGTTGCACCGGCCCATGTACCACCTTTATCATAATCGGATGATATTACAAATGCTGCTGTCGATGAAGAATACACATATTTATTTCTGCTCATTGCAAAACCGACAGAAAATCCAGCACTTGGATTTGTTGCAGATAATAACAGCAGTCGTCCATCTTCAATATATTCAATGGCGTCTCTATTTTTTATTTTAGCACCGAGAGAATCCGATAAGATTGATATGACTTTACCCCCACAATTCAAAGCAGCACTTTCAGATGTAATGTCAATTCCACGCGCCCCACCGCTGATAACCATATAATCATTCTCAACAGCTTTCTCAACCAAATCCTTTGTGAACTCAATAGCGGGATTATCAACATTTCTTGAACCGACAATAGCTATTCCCTCATTATCAAGCAATTTCAACTCTCCGGCATAATAAAAAAGCGGCGGGTGGTTTGATACCAGTTTCTTTTTAATTAACTTGGGATAATATTTATCAGCAGTTGTTACTATCCCAATATTTCTGTTCCACAACTTTTCAAGTTCAAATGATATGCTGCCGCTTCTACTTAGCAGCAGTTTAATTCTCTCAATAATATTTTCATCTAAATTTAAAATGTTTCTATAATCATTTACCGATAATTCCAGGATATCTTCAGGATACATTTTATTAGCATCCAACCGCAACATAATATCATTCCATTCCTTAGGTTCAAATGGAACTGTATCACTATTTAGCTGCAAGTGACTGCACATTAATATTATTGCCATTGAATTATTTGTATAATCCATATTAACCCTCCGATTCGGACTGACGTGTATTGGCAAGTGCAAATGGATACACTTTGCCACCACTGCTTTTTCTAAGTATATAAGCACAACTTGTTAATGTCCATTTCGAATCAACCATATCATCAATTAATAATATATTTCCGCTTACAGTAGCATTAACCTTAAAACAACCGATGGTATTTTTACACTGAAAAAATGAGTTCTCCATATTTTTTTGTGCTGGCACATCAAGATTTTTCGAAATAGCTTCCACATATTTTATTTCTAACTTTTCAGCGACTCTTCTGGCAAAATCTGGTACTAAAACCGGATGTCGCAATGATGGAACAGGAACTACGTATTTTATATCATATTCTGCTATCTTCTCTTTCCATATTTTCACTGTCGCTTCAACAAGAATATCATCAAATCTACCATGCCTGTATTTGCCATCTCTTACTATTGTACCCCATCCAGAGTCACCATAACTGCTTAAGCAAATAATATCTTCTGACTGACACAAATCTGGGATACGCAATGCATTATCAACTTTCAAACCATTTGCCCATTGTCGCCTGTGATCTAACATCATTATCTTGTTTTTAATAAATGCTCTTGCATTTGATACATTTCTTTCGTTTATAATATTGCTAAACTCTTTTATCTCTATACAATTTGCGCATTTGCAACATTTTTTCGCATTATGATCATCTAATTTCCGGGCAATATATTGCATATAACAATCTGTTATTTTAATATACTCATTCATTGTCATCAATTCACGTCTTCTGATTGCAGTGATTTTTTCAATTAGTTGAATATTGGGAACAAATGCTCTTGATGTTTTATAATATTTCCCACCATCATAATAAATATCACCATACTTTTCTAAAAAACCCAATGCTTTCTCTAACCTGTTATATTTTATATTCAATTCTCTCAAAATGTATGTTTTACCCATCCCGCCATTTTGCTTCAGAATATCAATTATTCTGGACATTTCATCTATTGATGGAAAAGCTGATTCAATAAAATAATTGTTTATATCATCATCCTCTTTACCGCAAAGTAAAATAGCATAAGAGACCGGAATATTTCTACCAGCTCTTCCTATTTGTTGATAGTATGACACTACATTACCCGGTTTCTGAAAATGTATTACAAATCCAATATCATCTTTATCATAACCCATACCGAGTTTAACAGTAGCAACTAACACTTTTATTTGATTATTTTGCAGCATTTTCTCTCTTACAGCAGCTTCTTCTTCATCTAAATCTGCATGATAACTGTATGCATTTATTCCGCTTTTGATTAAATATTCAGCCAGATGATTACAACTTGAAACTGTTAAGCAATAAATTATCCCGCTACCCGGCATTTTATGAATATTTTCAACTATCCATGCATATCTGTCCGCTTGATTCTCTAACTCAATTACTTGTATATGGATAGATTCCCGCGTTAAATCACCTCGAATTATCTCAACATCATTTCCAAACTGTGATTTAATATCTTCAATTACTCTATCATTAGCAGTAGCAGTTGTTGCCAAAATTGGAATATTCGGTGGTAAATTTTTAATAACACGAATTAATTTTGTATAATCAAGTCGAAAATCATGCCCCCAATCAGAGATGCAATGAGCCTCATCAACTACAAGTAAGCCAACTTTTAAAAATTGAATCAACTTTGATTGTATTTCTTCTGATAATAAGGTTTCTGGAGTGATAAATAAAACATCAAACTTATTCTTTATGAGATTTTCAATAACTTCTGTCCGGGTATCACCTTTGATTGTATAATTGATGAAAGTCGTTTTTAAACCAATCTTTGCAGCTGATTCCTGTTGATTATTCATTAGTGACAATAGTGGACTAATTACAATGGTAACACCACTGCTTTCCTCTCTCATGATTTTTGTCGCCAAAAAATAAACCAGGCTCTTACCCCAACCAGTCTTCTGAACCACAAGTGTTCTATTACCTGAAATTACAGATAAAATAGCCTCTAATTGTCCATCACGAAATTCAGCGTGTTCACCATACAATTTCTTAATGAATGAGTTCAATTTTGCATTGATCATACTGTTTTGCATCATCTTAATCCTATTGTAAAATATAATATTATCTATGCTTTTCAAAAGCAATATACCTATTTTGCAATTATCTGCATATTATAATTATACCGAAATTTATTCATAGAGAAAAGAGTATTAATAAAGAATTTAAAATATACTAAACTTTCATAAATTTAAAATACAACACCCAACCCATAAAAAATCCCCCATTCCCATCCCTATTACAATCCCAATAAATTTGTTATAATACCTCGGGGCAAATTGTGCCTGAATATTTACTATCAACGCTGCGAGGCGTTAAAGTTACTTTTAAAGGGGAAATCCAGTGATTATTGAACAAGTTCTGGCGCGCGAGATTCTTGACTCCCGCGGCAACCCGACTGTTGAAGTCGACGTAGTTTTAGAAGACGGCACCCTTGGGCGTGCTGCTGTTCCATCTGGTGCATCAACCGGTCAATACGAAGCTGTTGAGTTGCGCGATGGCAACAAAGATCGTTATAAAGGGCTGGGCGTTTCCAAGGCTGTAAATAACATTAACGAAGTTTTAGCATTGGAAATCGAAGGTATGGAAGCATGTGAACAGGTAGAAATCGACGAGTTAATGATTGAACTCGACGGTACCCATAACAAGGGCAACCTGGGCGCAAACGCTATCCTCGGCGTATCAATGGCCGTTTCCAAAGCTGCTGCCGCATCATTGGGCATGCCCCTGTACAAATATATCGGCGGCGTATCAGCCCGCACATTGCCAGTACCGATGATGAATATCATCAACGGCGGCAAGCACGCTGACAACTCCGTTGACCTGCAGGAATTCATGATTATGCCGGTTGGCGCTGAATCATTCTCCGAATGTCTTCGCTGGGGAGCCGAAATATTCCACACCCTGAAAGGCGTGCTGAAATCAAAAGGCTACAGCACCTCAGTTGGCGACGAAGGTGGATATGCACCGAACCTGAAGAGCAACCAGGAAGCCCTGGACGTAATCATGGAAGCAATCAATAAGGCTGGTTACGTACCTGGCGACCAGATTCGCATCGCTATGGACCCGGCAACCACCGAACTTTATGAAGAAGGCAAGAAAGCCGGCAAAGAAGGCCAGTACTACTTCTGGAAATCAAACATGTTCAAAACCAGCGAACAGATGGTAGAGTTCTGGGCCGACCTGGCAGCTAACTACCCAATCATCAGTCTGGAAGACGGCATGAGCGAAGATGACTTTGATGGTTGGAAGCTGTTAACCGACACCCTGGGCAAGAAAGTTCAGTTAGTCGGCGACGACCTGTTTGTCACCAACACCGATCGCCTGAACATGGGCATCGAAAAAGGTCTGGCGAACTCCATCCTGATTAAAGTTAACCAGATTGGCAGCATGACAGAAACCCTGGCAGCTATTGAAATGGCAAAGCGCGCAAATTACACCGCTATATCTTCACACCGTTCCGGCGAGACTGAAGATGCCACCATCGCTGACCTGGCAGTAGCCACCAATTGTGGTCAAATCAAAACCGGCGCACCAAGCCGCACCGACCGCGTAGCAAAATACAACCAGTTGCTCCGCATCGAAGAAGAGTTAGGTTCATCCGCTCTCTTCGCCGGCATGAGCGCATTCTATAACTTGAAATAGGCGAAATAAACCCAAAAATCAATGGCGGGGCATTATTATTACAAAATGCCCCGTCAATTTGCTTATTTTATGATAAAATAAGTTCAACAGGAGCTAAGACAACATATCATGGCAAGCGACGAACCCCCGCAACGCACTTTTGAGATAGGCGACCGCCTGTCTGTAACTATCGACTCTATTGCCGCTGGCGGCGATGGTGTCGCCCACCCCGACGGATTCACACTGTTTATCCCCTACACCGCCACCGGTGAAGAAGCAGAAGTGGAAGTAACCCGCATCAGCCGCAGCTATGGCAAGGCGAAGGTCATCAACCTGACCAAGCCGTCACCGGATAGAGTAGCACCCCCATGCCCGCATTATGGAAAATGCGCCGGATGCCAATTGCAGCACATCAACTACGCCGCCCAGTTAGAAGCGAAGAAAAGTTTCATCGCCGACAGCCTGCAGCGCATTGGCCGCATCAGCGATTTTACCATCAATGAACCCATCGGCATGGAAAATCCATGGAATTACCGCAATAAGGCTGAGTTTATCGCCGGCACCATCGACGGCAAAATTCGCCTGGGTTACCACATTGATGAAGATAACGGATTTTTACCCGTTGATGATTGTCCCATCCAGCACCCGCTGAGCAACGAGATTTTGCGCGCGGTGGAGAATGCGACAGAAAAGTTCAACATTCCGCTGGCACAACTCATCATCCGGGTTGCACCGCATAACAACGAAGCAATGATCATCATGGTTTGTTGGGAGAAAAGCGAAGAACTTGCCGAAGCGGCGAAATTTCTGCGCGCTGAATTACCCAACATCGCCGGCATATTATGGTCGCAGGTACGCGGTAAATCAGTAGTTCGCCGCACCTTCGCCCTGCCGTTGGAAGGCCAGTTAAAATTCACCCAGCAATTAGGAACTGAAAACTTCCTCGTCTCCGCTGAGTCTTTTTTCCAGGTGAACAGCGAACAGGCAGTGAAGATGCTGGAAGTTGCCCGCGAGTTCACCGGCGACATGAAAGAAAAGTTATTTGCCGACCTGTACTGCGGCGTTGGCACCTTCCTGCTGCCACTGGCACGCGGCGCAAACCGCTCATTCGGCATTGAGGAACACCCCGGCGCCATCCGCGACGCTGATAACAACCTCGCCCGCTCCGCCATCCACAACGTCACCATTTACGAAGGAAAAGTCGAGATAATTCTCCAACGAATGCTCCGCAAAGGCCGCGAATTGGACGTAGCGATAGTTGACCCGCCCCGCAAGGGTGTAGGCCGCCAGGCACTGAGCATTATTAAAGAACTCGGTACCGAAACCATCATCATGATATCCTGCGACCCCGCCACCCTGGCCCGCGACCTCGGCGACCTGGAAGCACTCGGATACAAAATAATAGAAATCCAACCCATAGACATGTTCCCGCAAACCTGGCACATAGAAACGATCGTGAAGCTGGAATATGTGGGTGGGGTGGAGTAGAACCGCTCCCTCCGTCACTGCGGTGACATCATGAGAGTAGCTCCCTCCGTCACTGCGGTGATGGAGGGAGCAATGCGAATCTTCTTTCTATAGAAGGTAATTTGGTGATAGACCCGAATTACCAAATAAACCCAATATGCAACAAAAACTCTGAATTATGATTAGATGTTATTAATATTATTCGAGGTGTATATTATGGATGTAAATAAAATTGTAATAAAATATATGCCAAAAATTAGCGATGATCAGTTATGGCAATTCTATGTTAGAAACGATATTTGTGAATCAGGTTATGGAAAAGAAATTGCTGTAACACCTCTTAAATTTAACCCATATATGGTAGGTGCTTTTTTTGAAGATTAACTGGTAGGCATTATCCGCGCGATGTTTGATGGTTTATCTGCTGATATAATGGAGTTTTGCTTGGAATGTGAATTGCAAGGTGATAACTTAAAATATAAAAATGGTTCAATAATCGAAAATGATAACTATGGAATAGCGAAACAAATGGGTGAGTTATTGATTACTGAACTTAGAAAACAAGGAAATACTTTTGTTACTGCTTACA
>JBIJDE010000335.1:0-5648 GCA_044344305.1 Armatimonadota bacterium | reverse complement strand
TTGGATTAAAACATAATACTGGACATCTAGTATTTATCAAAGATGACAGGCCTTATCTTTAACATCATAAATTGGATTTAATCGCAATTTCTACAAATTCATATTTACCATAAATCTCAAAAAATTGAGATTGTGGACAAAATAATTTGAAAAATATAATTTAAAAGTGCTCCGATTTTCAAATACTAATATTACAACTAATTTTACAGGTGTATGCGATTTTATAGATTATGAAGTTAAGCTGAGAACCACTCCCTCCGTCACCGCAGTGACGGAGGGAGTAATGCTTCTCAACTACAACAAAGCCTTGCCAATATATGCAAATATTGATGTAATATGCATATATTACATCAAAAGGTGAAAATTATGCCAAAGATTATGCCCAGTTCTGATTTGATAAATAAGTACAATGAAATTTCGAAGTTTTGCCATAAATATTCTGAACCTGTTTATATTACTAAAAATGGACATGGCGATTTGGCAGTAATGAGTATTGAAACCTATGAAAAGTTGATTGGCACGATGGAACTACACGGTTTGCTGAATGAAGGAATGAATGCAATGAAGAATCGTCAGTTATCATCAGCCGAAGACGTCTTTGAAAAAATTGAAAGCAACTTAATAAAAAGTGATAGTAACAGACGAATTGCTTGCGACACAGGGGATACGAAAGCTGATAGTTGATAACTACATCGTATTTTATGTCGTCAACGAAAATGACAATACTGTAACGATAATCAGAGTGCTTTATGGAAAACGGCAATGGAACTCACTGCTGTAAACAATATCTTTACATCTCATCTTTCTTTAATAAAAGAGATTTTTTTATTTACTTTTATGCTAAATATCTTTATAATATTAGCATTAAAGTAAAATATAGGTGAAGCAATTGAGTTTTTATGCTAATTTAGAAAATAGAATTAAGGATAGTAATGGGGTGATTTTTACGAAAGATATCGTCGCAGAAGGTATCCCCAAAATCTATCTATCGCAAATGGTTAAAACTGGAGTTCTTGTAAGAATTGACCAGGGTGTATACATGTCTCCAAATTCAATGGCAGACAAAATGTATTATTTACAACATAGAAAACCTGCAATTGTATATTCTCATGATACAGCACTATTTTTACACGACCTTTCAGATAGAGACCCATTAACTTATAGTGTAACAGTTCCAATCGGATATAATACAAAAAACTTAAAGAATGATGGGTTGATTGTTTATTCGATCAACAAAAAATATCATGGAATTGGTCTGTTTACTGTAGTCTCGCCTTTTGGCAATAATATAGTAACTTATGATATGGAAAGAACCATTTGTGATATTACAAGAAGCAGGAATAAAATTGATATTGCTGTCTTATCAGATGCTTTAAAAAGATATGCTAAACATAGTGACAAAAACATCTCAAAGTTAATGGAATATGCTAAATTATTTCGGGTAACTAAATTGATTAGAACCTATTTAGAGGTATTGTTATGAAAAATGCAATAGCTACGTCAAAGATATTAATTGGCCAGAAATTATGTCTGCTGTAAAATTAATATTTTCAAAAATAAAAATGGAAAAATAAAAGGAATCTATTTTCTATAATTTCAGTTCACCTTTTGTAGATTTTATGTAGATATATCTTTTATGTGTCGCTGCTCTGCAGCTTTAATTTTTCATTTGCAATGCAATACTATTAATATATCGCCGCGCTGCGGCTGGTTTGTTTGATAGAATAAAATTAGTATGTGAAATTATTTCCAACAGCAGCGCGGCGATATATTAATAATCAGGAATGAATTCAGTATCTACCGGGGCAACCACAAGGGATTGCCCCTACGATAACTATAAAAATGAAAATTACAATACTTAAGTTGCAATGCAGTTACATCGATTAGTTTGCCTAATTTTCCCACTTCCAACCCAAAAATGAACTTATGCAGGATATTTGTGTCTGATAAAGAAGTTAATTAAGAGTTGAATAAATGAAAGATATGGTTTGTAGATGAAAAAAATTAATTATATGATGTTTATTAAGTGGGCCGGGACAATTTTAGCATTGGCTCTACTGTATTTTATGCTAAGCAAACAAGGGAAAATTACTGATATTTGGGCGCGGATGCGCGATATTCCCACAGCAAATATTATCTATGCTCTCATCCTGGTATTTATTTCACGAATTGCCATCGCTATTCGCTGGTTCGTCATGGTGCGTGCTGCCGGTGTGGAAATGCCGTTAATTGATTCGCTGCGCCTTACCTTTGCTGGACTATTTGCCAATAATTTCTTGCCCAGTACCGTCGGTGGCGACGTTTTACGATTAGGTGGGGCAACTTACGAGGGTTATGACGCGGCGAAAGTCACGGCATCATTAGTGATGGATAGAGTATTGGGTACTGTCACCTGGTTTTGTATGATTCCATTTAGTTGGCCATTACTGATGAAGTTAAAAGGCGGACATGCTGCCGGGTTAATGATGATGCCAGTTATTGGTATGACTGAAGATAACGGAATTAAAGCAAAAATCATTCGAATTATAAAGAAGCTGTTTTCATCGTTATTGATGGGTATAAAAAATCCGTTAGCTCTTCTCGGCGCACTTGTATTTACCGCGGTTCACATGTTTTGTACATTCATGATATTAAGGTTATTTTTACCAGAATCTATCCAAATTGATTTGTGGACAATTGGCAAATTATGGACACTGGTATATTTTTCATCGTTATTACCCACGTCAATTAATGGTTTAGGTGTTCAGGAGGCTGTTGCTGCCCTGGTATTTCTATTAGGTGCCGGCATTACTGGTGATGTGGTTACTTCAATGGCTCTCTTATACCGCTTCTTCATTATGTTCGCCAGTTTGCCCGGAGCGTTTTTCATCACTTCCATTTCCCGCAATATGCGAACCCAAAAGGATGCGGGTGATGTACCCGCACAGACCGCCGATAATAACAGCAGCAGTAACGTCTAAGGGGAAATGCACACCGGCATACATTCGTTCCCAGGCGATAACCAACACGAACAATACTAACAATATGCGATATTGCCATTTTTGCGGCCATAGCACCGCCGCCAACGCGGCAGTCTGGGCGACATCGCCGGACGGGAAAGATTTGTATTGTAATTCGGCAAAGTTATATAGGACATAACCATTAAAAACGGTATTTTGAAGAACGTGGGTGTCAACATAGAATGCAAGGTTTGATGGACGTGCCTGGTAAAAAAGCTTCTTCAGTAATTCAACCACCAAAAAATTAGTGGCAATTGCCATGATAAATGGTTGGACTTTATCTCGTTTATATATTATCAGCAAAATTAGCAGCGGTATCAACACTTCACCCTTGCCAAGGAAAACCACCCAACCACAGATGGTGTCCAGCAATGGTGTTCGATATCCATTAATAACAGCAAAAATTTCCCGGTTTAACGGGAAATTTTCTAATGCTGTCGGGCCGATTATCGCATTAATCTTTAACAGCAGCAAAACTGCTATCAATAAAATTATCGATATAAAAGCGATTCTATGCTTTGGCTGCATCTCCACCCTTTTTGCTGTAATAGTTGTCAATGGCCGCTTTCACCGCTTCTTCTGCCAGTAATGAACAATGCATTTTTACCGGCGGCAATCCACCCAATGCATCTGCTACCGCTTTATTTGATAACTGAAGTGCCTCATCGACAGACTTACCCTTTATCAATTCGGTTGCCATACTGCTGGTGGCGATTGCTGCGCCGCATCCAAATGTCTGGAACTTTACATCGACAATAATTTCGTTGACTATTTTAAGATAAACCTTCATAACATCGCCACAAACTGGGTTGCCAACGGTGCCAACACCGTTAGCATCATCGATTGTCCCCACGTTTCGCGGTGCGCTGAAATGGTCAATTACTTGTTCGCTATATTGCATAATACTTACCAACCTTTACTCATGGCCACAATACTTGCCATGGCTAACTAATTGATACCCACTTTGTATCATTATTAATCATTGGCGGGGGAAGAGATTTTTATTGCTCAACAGTTAATCGAACGGAACGCCGAGGACAGCGTTCCCTACAATTAAATTTCTCTCTTCACTCTTCACTCTTCACTCTTCTCTTCTCTCTCTTCTCTCTTCACTCTTCACTCTTCACTCTTCCGTAATCATTTCCAACGTAGCTTTCACCAGATCTTCCGGTGTTGGCACTACGCCACCGCAACGACCATAGAAATGTACCTTACGTTCGCATTGTACAGCCAATCGCACATCTTCCACCATCTGCCCGGTATTCATTTCAAATACTACCACCTGTTTCGCCTTGCGAGCGGCAGCAAGCAACTGCTCTGACGGGTATGGGTACAGGGTGATAGGACGGAACAAGCCGGCTTTTTTACCCTGTGCGGTCAGCAATTCTGCCGCTGTCTGGGCTATACGGGCACCACTGCCAAATGCTACAAATAGAATCTCTGCATCATCGGTATTGGTTTCTTCCCATCTAACATCTTCGCGCGCCATCTGGGCATATTTTTCCATTAACCGAATATTAACAACTTCCAGCGCGTCGGGCTGAATGTATAAAGAATTTACGATTTTGCGTGGTTCTTTCCCCATTCCCCGGGTTCCCCAGCTATGGGGCATCGGCACTTCTAATGGTGCGCGGTCTATTGCCACTGCTTCCATCATCTGTCCCAAGATGGCATCTGCCAGCACCAGTACGGGAGTGCGGTATTTATCAGCCAAATCAAACGCGTCGCGGGTAAGGTTATACATTTCCTGTACTGACGAAGGTGCCAGCACCGGGGTGCGGTAATCACCATGACCACCACCGCGAGTCGATTGAAAATAATCGCTTTGCGCCGGGGCGATATTGCCCAGTCCCGGCCCACCGCGCATCACGTTTATGATTACACATGGCAACTCGGCACCGGCAATATATGAAATACCTTCCTGTTTCAGACTTATTCCCGGGCTACTGGATGATGTCATCACCCTTACCCCGGTGGCGGCGGCACCATACACCATATTAATGGCGGCAACTTCGCTCTCAGCCTGTAAAAAAACTCTGCCGTTTTGCGGCATCAGCAATGATAAATATTCCGGAACCTGGTTTTGCGGAGTAATGGGATAGCCAAAAAAAGCCCAGCACCCGGCATCAATGGCGGCTTTGCATAAAGCCTCGTTACCCTTCATTAATTGCCGTTTTGCCATTATTTCTCTCCCCCATCTTTCTTCTCGCGAAACACCTGTATACAGATATCCGGACACATCAACGCGCATATCCGGCAACCGGTACAGCGTTCTGGATTAATTACATCAGCGTGGTGAAAACCACGACTGTTAATACCTTTAGACAAGCCCAGCACACCGCGTGGGCAAAAATTAACACATAGCAAGCACTGCTTGCACTCTTCAGCATTTATCTTAACGTATGGCATCGGATTCTCCTGTGCAAGCCAATTTTACCACGCTTCAACAGGTGATTACAAATATCGAGTTGGGGTAAGTGGTTTAGATGTTAAGGTCTAAGTCAGTTAGCAATCAAATTCGAACAAAAAAGTCATGATTTTATTAAAATACTTTTAAGGGAGGGAAGATCAATAGTATTCCACAATATCTTTTCTTTTTAAAAAATTAATTTTCATAAGAAGCGTAAAAATGAATAGTCACCGTGTGGA
>JBIJDE010000052.1:0-17053 GCA_044344305.1 Armatimonadota bacterium | reverse complement strand
TGTTATTAATTTGTGATACTTCCTGCCAACAAAGAGTTGCAAGTCCGGGGATGTCTAACTTACGGGTATAATAGAAATTATTTTCTTCTTGTTTATAATCAGAAATCTGCATAAAAGAATAAAGGGTTGCCATTTTGCGAATATCAGATATGATAATCCATAATTTTTCTATATCACTATTTATTACGATTGTTTTATTAAAAGAAGACATTGTGACACTATTTTACCGGTATGATATATATGTGTCGAATTTTTTCATTTTTTCAGATTTCTTCATACATCATTTTGGGTGTTAATTCTATAAAATCATCATGTTTAGATAGATGTCGACGAATATCCATGCATAAATGGCATGCACCTGCATATCTTTCTTCTGATTGATAATTGTATTCCTTCACTGCAAACTCTAATAATCCACGATTTCCATTTTTACACAAAATATTTAGGATAGGTTTGTTATCAATTGAAAACTCTTTTTGCCATTTTTGTAAGTCATGAGCGTCACCGATTGAAATCCCGGTGCAACTGCTGGGTATAATGTTGCCATATAAATCGTAATGACCATGACTGGAATGTAATAATTCATATTCACAGCTATCTTTTATGCATTGAGATATCGGATATGTTGGCAGCCATGGCTGCATTTTGTAACCAGCACGTCCTCCAGGTATAAGCTGTCCGCCATACTCAGCAGCGAATGTGGCGTGCTTTTGACCGCTTCTTGTACAATAATCATCAAAAGGTATTGTGTTTTCAACGCCAAGATATTGTAATTGCTGCAGGAAATCAGGTAACCATACAAATGTACCAGATCTGCCAAAAATTTTATGGCTTACTTTTATAAGTCCAACAGTTTTATTAACGGGAATATATTCCGCATGTTGAGGTGATGCACTGATTAGTAAGCAATTTAAGCCGGCATTCTTAAGCTGAATCAGCAAATCAGAAGCGGTATCTTCATCCTTAAACCAGTGAGCATTTGTCTCTACATAATCAATAGAAATACCATAAGAATTTATAATTTTTAAAGATTCTAACAAAAGTGGAAAATTCAGAAATGCTTCACCACCAGCAAGATGAAATGCGCGTGGTGTTACACCGCATTTAAATGTTCCTGAACAAATAGAATTCACTAACTCCGGTTTTGCCCAGCCTTTCCAACGTGGTGAACAGCAATACAAACAATGACGGCAACGACTTGTACAGGTGTATGATAATATGATTCCAGCAGATTTGAGTGGTTGCGGCATTATGGCAAATCACAACTAAATGTATAGCAACCAGAACAAACGTTAATCTTAATGTAATTATTTTCTTTATTGCACATTATAGTTCTTCCACTTTCACGGACAGATTCAGACTTTGTTGTTGGCAGATAAACTGTTGCAGTACAATTAGCAGGAATATCAATAGTCAATTCAAATCTATTACCATCGCGTTGCCAAGATGATTTAATTTCGCCATATACTGAGTTATGGTTTGCTTTGACCCATTCCATATCTGTTGGAGGATGAGGACGAATAATAATATTTTTAAAACCGGGATAATCAATATCAGGGTTTATACCCGCTAAATCTTTTATAAACCAGTCCGCGATTGAGCCAAACATAATATGATTATGTGATGAACTGGTATCCCAACATTCCCACAGAGTTGTTGCCCCTTGTGTAAACCAATATCCCCAACTTGGAAAGTCGCGTTGATTTGCTATTTTATATGCCAAATCAACCTGATTATTTGTAGTTAAAGAGGTAAGCAGGTATTTAGTGCCAAGAATTCCGGTATCAAGATGATCATTAAATTGATGAACAGCTTCAATTAGTTGATTAATGGCGATTTCTTTTTTCTCACCGTCAGCTAACTGTTGATAAATTGCTGTACCTAATGCGGTTTGGTCGGCAGGATCATATTTGTTATTTGTATCATTGAAAAATTCGCGATGATATGAAAGTTTTATATTTTCTGCCAGTTTATAGTATTTTGTTGCATCTTCATATTTGTTTAATAGTTCTGCTGTTTTAGCCACAATTATCGTATCTATGTAAACATATCCAGTAGTTGCAATATCACGATTGCTCATTCTACCTTCAACAGGTGGACACCAGTCACCTAATCCAAACTTTGCAATTCCATTAGTTGATGAACGAATGGCATACTCAACATAACGTTTCATTCCATCATAATGGTTACGCAACGGAGAAATGTCACCGGTAAATTGGTATAAATACCAGGGGATTAAAACATATGCACTATCCCATGCCGGACCATTACCCCAATTGTATCCCCAGTTACTTGTTGGTACTATTCCTGGCAGTTGTCCACTGCGACGTTGTTCATCTGCAATATCATTTAACCATTTTTCGTAAGCACGAATACCATCAAAATTTAACAAACCGGTTTCACACGCTAAACTGGCGTCACCCATCCAGCCATTTTTTTCACGATGAGGGCAGTCAGTTGGCAATCCCATGAAGTTACTTAGATAACTTCTTCGTGCCGCTTCCTGTATTTGATTGAATAAATTATTTGAACAACTAAAATCTCCGATAGAATTAAAATCTGTTGATATTGATATACAAGTAATATTATCAGTCGTTAATTTTCCGGGGAAGCCAGTAATTTCAACATATTGAAAGCCATGATAAGTAAATCGTGGTTCCCAGATTTCTTCAACATCACCTTTAAGAATGTATTTATCTGTTTGAAATTCACCATTAGTGACAAAAGAGTCGATGTTACTTCGGTCAAGGTTGCCATCCCCATCTTTCTTTTCCGAATAGCGAATTTTTATTTCGGTTCCAGCTGCACCTTTTACTATTAATCTTGCCCAACCTGCTATATTTTTTTCAAGATGGCAAATATATCTACCTGGTTCAATTTCATTTATTAATACAGGTTTGTATTCTCCAGTCCTTCGTATTGGCATTATTGTCTGCGCAGCAAGTTTCCCGCCTGGTTCAGCACAAATAAAGGAGCTTTCCCATTCGCTATCATCAAAATTTGCACACACCCAACCGGTTATCTCTTTACGAGCATCATAGAATTCACCATGCCTCAGTGAATTGAAAGTGATTGGTCCAAAGGATGATTTCCAACTGTTGTCACTTATAATTATCTGTTCTGTACCATCAGAAAATGAAATATGCAATTGAGCTATCATTTTCGGTGTGTCGCGCCAAGTTGAAAATTCAAAATTCCAAGCGTCATGCGAATGGATGTTATACCATCCATTTCCAAGAATTGCACCAATAGCATTTTCACCTTGATTCAATAAATTTTTAATGTCATAGACAGTATATAAGACTGTTTTATCATATCGAGTAAAAGCAGGATTTAACAGTTCATCTCCTGTTAATTGACCATTTACATAGAACTCACTAAAACCGATACCACTGCAATATAATTTTGCTTGTATAACTGTTTTGTCAATATTAAATGATTTTCGCAGATACGGCGCAGGGAGGTAGCTACAATCGGTATTAGCGGGCAGGTTTGGTTTACTAGTCCATTTAGCAACCCAGTCATTCTCGCATAGAAGGGCTGTTTCAAAGTAAGTTGATTCACTCGCTATTAATTTAGATGTTTCATCCCAAATCTGTACTTGCCAGTAATATCTTTTATTAGATACAAGTTCTTGTCCAGCAAATAAAATTGCATTGCTGTAATTACTTGATATTTTACCACTATCCCAGATGTCAGCAACACCATTAACTAAACTTTCTTGTGATGCTGCGACCATTATCCGGTATGCACTCTGCATTGCACCACGTCTATCGGACTTCATTTCCCAGCTAAATCGTGGGGTCATATTGTCGATAAAAATCGGTTTTACTGTATATTCACAGCGTAGGTTAACAATATTCATTTCTTTACCTGCTTTATTATTACCGGACAAGTCTATTATTTTCGGGTTAATTCTTGAATGCCATTTGTGCCAGCTACTATCACCATTTTTGCAATATCCAGAAATAATCCATGGTCGACTATTCCTATACGGTTATTTAATATTTGAGAAAGTTTATGGGTATCCTCTATAGGTCCAAAATTTGAATCTAAAATGAAATGGTTTTCATCTGATAAAAATATGCTGTTATCATTATTTCTGCGGATAGAAACTGTTGCCCCTAATGATTGTAGAAAGTCTCGTTGGCATTCCCAATTAAATTGAACTACTTCAACAGGAAGCCGAAACTTTGTACCAAGTGCAGAAGATAATTTACTTTCATCTACAACAATTATTTCATATTTCGTTGCTTGTGCAACTATTTTCTCGCGAAGTAATGCGCCTCCGCCACCTTTTATTACATCTAACATGGGATCAACTTCATCAGCACCATCAATTGTAATATCAATAATTGGATTATCAGAGAGATTTGTCAATGGAATATTTAGCCGCATTGCTTCATTATGAATAAATTTTGAACAGGCTATTCCTTTTATATTATGTAATTTACCTGCTTCTATTAATGCTGCTATTTTCTTGACTGCAAATATTGCAGTGCTACCATGACCCAGACCTACTGTCATTCCTGATTTAATGAAATCTACTGCACGTTCTCCCGCAACTTTTTTATATTCTGCAAAGTTATCTGCTGTCATTATATATCTCCCGCGCGTAGAATACGTTAATTATCATTAAATTTCAAGGGGATTAACAAAAAAAGCTGAGAATTATTCAATTCCCAGCTTTTAAAAATAACATTTAAGAGTTATTACATTAAAGACCAAGTCGCATTTTGCAATCTTCAAGCATTTCCTTCGTTCTGGTAGCACCACTTCTGGTTACACCGATAGCTCGTACCTGTAATAATGCGTCTAAATCTCTAATACCACCGGCTGCTTTTACCTGAACGTAATCTGGCGCATATTTACGCATTAGGGTTAAATCTTCGATAGTTGCTCCACTTGTTCCATAACCAGTGGATGTTTTTACCCAATCACATCTCAATTCACCGCATATTTCACATAAAGCAATTTTTTGCTCATCATTAAGATAACAGTTTTCAAAAATCACTTTTACTTTTTGTCCTGCGTCATGTACTGTATCTGTTACAATTCGGATATCTTCGCGAACGTAACTCCAATTTCCACTTAAAACAGCGCTGATATTCACTACCATATCCAACTCTTCACCGCCATCAGCCAAAGCTTGTTTTGCTTCTGCTAATTTGATGGCTGAAGTATTTCCGCCATGTGGGAATCCTATAGTAGTACTGGCACGAACGTTGCTGCCACGCAGTATATCAGCGCAACGCTTTAAATAATATGGCAGAATACATACGCTTGCAGTATCGTATTCTAAAGCTAATTTGCATCCACCTTCAAGTTGCTCAGCCGTTAATGACGGATTAAGCAGAGAGTGGTCAATCATCTTTGCAATGTCAAGGTAAGTGTAGTTCATTTGTCCCCCTTAATTTTTAAAGCATCACTATCTAACATCCCGCAATTAATTGTCAGGTTGTCTGTTTTGCCTAATTTCATGCGAAATTGGTATGTATCGCCACGGTATAAAGTTTCTTCATACCATAATGCACCACCATTTGTGATATGTCCTGTAGCTGTTACTAATAACCCGGCTGTTCCTTCATTTATTTGCAGTAGCCATGCATCATCACCAATGATATTTACAGCGCGAATAACTTCATCTGCTCCAGATATTTGAAGATTATACCTGTCAGTCCATATAGCATAAAGCGAGGTTTCTGCAGATATTGCTGTTAAATCAGGAGATAGAGTTTTGGAAATCCAGCGTTTTTCTAAAATCACTGGTATATCCCCTGCAAAACGTAGACGTGACAACTCGAACATATCACCGTCAATAACATCTCTTGCAGCTTTACAGGCGTTTTTATTTTCAACTGTCATAAAGTGTAATACTTTTGTGGTTGGGATATATCCGGCAGAAACGGCTTTTTCTGTAAAACTAACAAGAGAACGTAAATCATAATCAAGTATTGTACTGCGTACAAATGTGCCGATCCCTTTACGAAATTCTAATAAACCCTCAGCAACTAAAGATGATAAAGCTTTATTAGCTGTTGTCCGGCTAATTTTAAACTTTTCGGCGACTTCGCGTTCTGTCAGGAATTTTGAACCCGGCTCAAAATGCCCACGGTTTAGAAGTTCGCGTAGTTCATCATTTAACTGTAAGTATATTGGGTCTCGAATAATCATAGTTATACAGTGGCTAAGCCACGTAAAAATATTACTGTTTTTTTAATTTTATGTAAATAGAAAATTTAGATATATGGAAAATATTTTTAGATTTATATGAATATGTGGATTTTATCCTATAAAACATTGAGTAATGAATTATTTTTTATGAAATATCATATTTTATTTTAAATTGTTGCTGTTTAATTTAATTTAATTGTAACTGACAACTACTATCAAATACTGCTATAATTAATAAAATTCTGCTGGAGGAAAATAAAATAGAAATTACATTTTTAGGTACTGGTAATGCATTTGCACCCGGTCGCAGTTGGGCTGCCATGCTTATAAACAGGCATATTATGCTTGATGCTGGTCCAGCGGTATTAATGAATATGAAAAAAATGGGTATTGACCTTACAAGCATTTCTCATATTTTTATTTCTCATTTTCATGGTGACCATTTCTTGGGACTTCCTTTTCTTTTTTTGGAATATAATTTCATGTCCATAACTGATAAACCATTATGGATAACAGGTCCTGCAGGAATTGAACAGAAAGCTCGTGAAGCCTTGCAATTGGCATATCCTGATGTTGCTTCGCGTGGGTTTGGTAGACCTGTTAATTTTGTTGAAGTTCATACTGGAGAATTATTAGAAAGTGGCGGAATTTATTTTACCGTTGAGAGAATGCTTCATGGAGGAGAATATTTAGAAGCTTATGGATATAATATTAAGCAACCAGATATGAATATTGCGTATACTGGTGATACAGCAATGTGCGATAACATTTATGACCTTATTAGCGATGCTGATATATGCATTTTAGATGCTTGCTCACAAGAAATTAGTCAGGTGCATCTGGGAATTAACGATTTGTATGAAATTGTAAAACGTAAAAAGCCAGGGGCTAAAATTATTATGAGCCATTTGGATAAGATTGATGCGATATTTTGGGATGATAAATCAATATTTGTCCCATCTGATGGTCAAACATTTATATTTGAATGATGAGGAATATTTCATTGAATGATATAGAATTAAGATTACGTCAACGTGAACGGGAATTGCAGGCAGTATTAAATGTAACACATGCTATGCAATCGCATGTTAATCTCGATGAGTTGATTGATATTGCTGTACTGACTGCAATGGCAACAGTAAATGCTGATGCTGGATCATTATTGTTACATGACAATAAACGTAATAAATTAGTATTTAGATTCGTTGCAGGACCGTCTAAGATTTTGCTGACGGGTATGGATATAGACGATGAACGTGGTATTGCTGGTGAGGTATTACATACTGGTGTAGCACGAATATCTCCAGATGTAACAACAGAAAAAAATTATTTACCTGATATTGATGATGCTACTCATTATAAAACAAAATCAATGATAACTGTTCCTTTGCAAGCTGGTACAGAATCGACTCCCATTGGTGTCTTACAAATACTTAATAAAAGAGAAGATGATTTCGACCAGGATGATCTGGCTGTATTAGAGATTTTAGCAACTCAAGTTGCTGCGGCTATTATAAATGCCCAATTGAATGAAAAAGCGCGAGCAGTCACAATTGTTGATTTAATGGGTGAGATAAGTCATGATATCAAAAATCTACTGACTCCTGTTTCAATGAGTGGACAAACATTACGAATGATGATGGATCAATTTGTAGATTCTGTAAATGATGTTTTCAATTCACCACCTGACGAAAAATTAATTCATCTGCCAGAAATAGAATTAATGATCAAGAAGATATATGATGATGCATGTCTGATGCTCGATATTTTAGACGAAAGTGCAAATATAGCCCAACAAAGAACAAAAGAAATTGCCGATTGTATGAAAGGGATAACTGCGCAATTAAGTCTGGCAAGTACTGATTTAAATGAATTGGTTACAAGCGTCTGTAGGGTGTTGCAGGTGGTAGGTGACCAAAATGGCGTTGATGTATCATATAGACGTTGTGACATGCCATTCGTAAGTATTGATAGCCATAGAATGTATAATGCAATCTATAATTTGGTCAATAATGCTATTAGTGCAACTCCAAGTGGTGGCTCAGTTTTAGTGACCCCTCTTTATCAGCCAGAAAATAATATTTTTGCGATTCAAGTACGAGATACGGGTCAAGGAATGTCACAGGAAAAGGCTGATTTGTTATTTACTGGAAAGGTGCGGAGTACTAAACCTGGTGGTACCGGGTTAGGCACAACTGTTGTTAAAAATGTAATAGATGCTCATAAAGGTATTTTAGCTGTGGAATCACAGGAAGGTGAAGGTACAATAATAACTGCTAAAATACCACTAAAAGCTGGTCATAAATGGAAGTAGCCGGTGAAATGTTCTATCAAGATGAATTAATACCAGCAACATTTGAAAATCGTTTAAATAGATTTGTAGCTGTTGTAAAATTTAATGATAACTTTTGCAATGTACATATTCCTACAACCAGTAGAATGAGAGAGCTATTATATCCTGGAGCAAATGTATTTATATCATACAACTCTGGTAAAAACAGGAAAACTCAATATGATCTTAAAGCCGTAATGTTTAATGACATTGTAGTTTCAATTGATTCAGGTGTGCCAAATAAGATATTGAAAAAAACTTTATCTAATCGTGATATTGATAAATTATCTGACTGGTCATTGGATAAATGTGAAGTAGTGTATGGTAATAGTAGGCTTGATTTCAAGTTGAGTATGGGTGAGAAAATAATGTATGTAGAGGCCAAGTCTGTAACTTTAGTGAATGAAGGATGGGCTTTATTTCCAGATGCCCCAACGTCTCGCGGTACCAGGCATCTATTTCATTTAATTAATGCTGTAGAAAATGGACATCAAGCATCAGTAATATTCATAATACAGCGTGAAGATGCTAATAGCTTTTCACCAAATACAGCAACTGATCCAGTCTTTGCTGCTGCATTAAAAGAAGCATACAATGCCGGTGTCCAAGTATTACCATTGAAATGTATTGTAACTGCTAAAAGTATTAAAATAGTTGCAGAAGTGCCTATTATCTGGTAATTAATTCAAAGAAATCTTCTGGAGTTACTTCTTCAAGGCTATCAATAACTCGATGTGCTTTTGATAGGGCTTCTCGAGAGTGGTTTGTAGTTACTCCCATTGCCTTCATTCCTGCAGCTAAAGCCGCCTGGACACCTGCCACAGCATCTTCAATAACAACACATTGTGATGGAGAAACACCAATTCGCTGTGCTGCTATCAGGAAAACCTGTGGGTCTGGTTTGCCTCTTACGACATCTTCTGCTGTTGCCATTCCGTCAAAATATTGTTTTAGCATTAAATCTGTTAAAACTAATTCAACATTTTCTAATGGTGTTGAAGTACCTAACGCAATTTTAAAACCTGCGATTTTTAGTGATGGTATAAGGTTTGTTATTCCTGGTAATGCTGTAATATTTCCACTGATAATATTTCTAAATAGTTCTTCTTTTCTGTTTGAAAATTTATCACATTCATTTTGTTCTAATTTACGATTAAGTAATAAAGGGAAAATATCATTGTTATGCATTCCAAAAATTGATTTAAAACATTCACGCGACATTTCATATCCAGCTTCTTTGCCCATTTGCACAAATGATAAATAATGACCCTCAGTTGTATCTACAATAACGCCGTCCATATCGAATATTACGGCCATATTAGTAATAGTTCTCATTGTTTTTCCTTAATTAAAAACTCTGTGATTAAGTTTATATTTTTGTTGGCGTCTATAATCATTGATTCTTTTTTTTCTGAATGTCGAGGTATGGAATCTAAAAAACTCATCAATGATTTAAATAAATTGTTATCTATATCTGCCGCCTCAATGTTTGCTTTTTTTGCAAAATCATTCACTTTTGGGTCGTAAATTATGCCAAATGCTGGTATACCGACAAGAACTGATAAAATTAAAGTATGTAAACGCATCGCGATGGTATAATGACAATTAGAAATGATAGCAAGAACTTCAGAAGGGGTAGGGGCAAAATCAATTAATGCTCCCCCAGTTTCTTTCAGCATTGAAATACTTAAATCTGAATCAACATCTGGTTGCATTGGAAGGTAAATTGGGAAAATACTGGTATCTTGATTAATGGCTTCTACTACTTGATTAATCGCTATAGTACTATCAGAAATCCATGGGCGCATAGATACACAAACTATTTTCTTATCGGAAGGAATGTTTTTATTTATCCAATTTTGTACACGAGGAGATTGATTCGGTTCCAGCAATAATGCTAAGTCGGCAGTTACTTGAATATCTTTTTTAACACCGATATCTTTTAATAATTCAGCGGATTTCTTATCACGAACGGTTATCAGTTTTGCCCCATTAAAATTATGAGCAGTTAGCTTTTTTATAAAATTACGATTTAGCGGACCAACACCCTGTGCTATTAGCATATATGGTAATTTTGCGAGGCGCGACATCGTTAATAATCCGAAATAATATAATGGCGACATCATACTTGTTATATCTTGAATGAGGCTTCCACCACCGAATAGAAAAATATCTGATTTGCGCATCAATGTAAATATAGATATAAAATCAGTTCTTTTAATCGATGTAATACCGTGTAACAATCTGGTTTTATCAGGATTTGCAGATAATGCTGCAATTTCAACACCGGGTAATTTTTCACGTAAACCTTTTATCAAACCAGCTAAAACTGCTTCATCACCTAAATTATCAAAACCATAATATCCTCCGATAAGTATTCTGAACATTATTTATCCTCTATTTTCTTTGTTTTCCACATGCCTAAAACCCATGCAATGATTATACCGAAAACAATTCCCAGTAAAAGCCCGTTAAATGTTCTTAGTAATGACATCAATAATGGAGTGTGAGCATGGCAATATGTATTTAAAATATCGCTTAATCCTATAGCACCTCCTATCATTAATATAGATGATAGAGTTTTTTTCTTTTGCATAGCAGCAGCAATAGCCATTATCATTAATGGATGACCTAATAGAAATTCTTTCGTACGGGGTCGTGCTACCATCCATTGGTCTAATAACATTCGTGCGTATTTTTCACTTGATGATACTCCAACACCAGATTCGTTTCCACTACGCATTATAACAAGTGCGACGACAGCTAACGCTATTACAGCCAATACTGACCAGCCAACTAACATGGGTTGCGCCATAATACTTTTAATTTTATCTTTTACACGCTGTATCATGACTTCAATGGTTTCGTTTTCAGATGCTGGTCCACCTAATGCTATTAAAGTTGCAAAAATGAGCAATGGGCCAATTAAAGTAGCTTTTGAACCAATGAATTGTCCAACTTTTACAATGAAATTTGTTTCTGCCATTGTTGCGGCAATTAGCAAACCGCCACATAATGTAATAATTGAAGCAGTAACAAGAAGTTTGATTGATTGTGCGATATTATTTTTTACAGTTGATTCAGTATTACATTCGCGATAAATCCAAATTAATGCAATAGTGGGATAACAAATCCCTGCTAACAATCCGAATATCATTCTTCCTATTTCTGGCTTAACAACGGCTAATCCTAAAGCACCAATTACTCCAATTATTAAAAATCCCCAACAATAATTAATATACTTCTCATGAATTTCATAAGGTAATATCGTTAAAATCATAAGTAATAATGATGCTCCAGCAGCTATAAATAATAAAGAAAGTACTATCCATGACAATGATAATGCAATAAATGGATGTGCTGGTTGCTTATCATTTACAGCAAAACCAACATTGCGAATACTGGTAGCAATTGTTGAGATATAATTTTTCACAGCAATATCAGGTGTAGTATAAGATTCTGACTGAGGAAAGGATGGTAGATGAACATATAATGCACGTATGTTTCGGTCTTTTACTGCTAAAGTATATCGTTGCAAAATCTGGTCAGTTGGGTTAGCAGCAATTTCTTCCTTTGTTGCACTATGGACTCGTATTAACTCACCTTTCAATGCTGCGCCTAATGTTTCATCACCTTTCTGTTTTCCAAATTCTACTGATCCATAGATCAATCTCACTTCAGGTGATTGTAAAACCTGTGCTAATTCCTTAATTTTAGATTGATAACCTGGCAGCATATTACCATCAAAAATTACTAACCCACGCCAATTATTTTCATTTGGAGTTGGTAAGGAGGAAGCCACTAATTCAAGATGATTTTTTATAGAATTACTTCCAGGCCAACTTTCTGCTTTAACTCGTGGTACAACTCGCAAGCCAATTGAAGTGATCATCTCCGATATATATGGATTAATTCCTAACCCTAATTCTTGAATATTATCTTTATCACCACGAATTTGTATAAATGTATCATATATATGCAAGCTGTCAGAAGGATATATTTTACGCAATGAGTTCTGTAAACGATTGCGTACACCTGGTGTAAATACTGTAATACTGATTGATGGGTCATTTTTATCCCATTTTGTCATATCTTTTCGTGGATTTTCAGTAAAAAATGACCATGCTCTTGTACCAGATATAGAAATCTCACCGGAGTCATCTAACGATTTTAAAGTATCTTCTGGCAATGCTACTGATGTTGCGCCTGCATTATGAAGCATCGTAAGCGTGTCTTTTACACTCAGTCCACTTGAACCTGCAAGTGATACAACTTCATCATATTCAAGAATAATATCTACAGCTTTATTATGTTGTTCAACTCGTATCCGCATATATAAAGCAAATGTAGCTGCAATCATTCCAATGACGATTAAAATTATACAGAATTCTTGAAGATGTTTCGTATTTCTTTTTACAGACATTATTATTCCTTTTGTAGCCAATTGATATAGGCATATTATAGCGATACCGCCGGGAATTAGGAAGAGTATTACGATATTATTATATAGCAGGATTTACATTAATTCACTTCATGCCATTAAACTATATTTTCTGGTATAATATATTCGACATGACAAGATATGAAATAAAACCAATTGTCGCCATTGTTGGGCGACCTAATGTGGGTAAATCCACACTATTTAACCGACTCAGCGGTCGCAAAATTGCGATTGTAGAGCAAACTCCAGGTGTTACTCGTGATAGATTGTATGCTAATTGCGAGTGGTTTGGCACATTATTTGCATTAATTGATACTGGTGGCATTCAATTATACAAAGCTGATTTTGCAGAAGAGATTCGCAAACAGGTTGATTTTGCTATTAATGAAGCATCTGTGATAATTTTTGTTGTTGATGGTCGCGATGGTATTACTCCTGATGATTGGGATATTGCAGAAATACTTCGGCGTACTGGAAAACGATTAATACTCGCAGTTAATAAGGTTGAAAGTAAAAAGCGTATGGATGAAGCATTAGAGTTTCATGCATTAGGTTTTGAGGATACAATTACAGTTTCAGCATTACATGGTTTAGATGTTGATATGTTGTTAGATAAGATTTGCGATTATTTACCGCCGCAAACAAATAGAGACGAAGAAGAGGATGATGAAAAACTTCATCTTGCGATTGTAGGAAGGCCAAATGTCGGCAAATCTTCTTTATTAAATACAATCCTGAAACAAGAAAGATCAATTGTAAGTGAAATAGCAGGTACTACTCGCGATGCTGTTGATATTGATTACGAATGGAAAGGTACTCAATTTGTACTTACAGACACAGCGGGAATAAGAAGGAAAAGCAAAGTCGATGAAGATGTTGAATATTATAGCGTAGTTCGAGCATTTGGTGCTATCGAGAGATGCGATGTCGCAGTCGTATTATTGGATGCTGTAGAAGGATTAACAGAGCAGGATAAACGAATTATAGGTCATGCTCATGAGCATGGCGTCGGTATTATTGTTGCTGTAAATAAATGGGATGAAAGATTAAACCTGGAGCGCGAAAGATTTGGCTTAATTGAAGATAATAAGCAGTTAGGAAGTAAAGAACGTAAAGCGATGTTAGATGAATTTACTACTGATTTACGCCGTGAATTAGTATTTGTTGCATATGCTCCATTAGTATTTATCTCTGCTTTAAAGAAAAAGGGTATTGAAGATTTATTAGCAACAGTCGTTGAAGTAGCGGAACAGCATGCTACAAGAATACCAACATCAGAATTAAATCGCCTTATTAGAGATGCAGCTTTTGACAAACCCACTTCTCGTCGTGGTAAAATGTTAAAAATATATTATGCAACACAGGTAAAAGTAAAACCTCCAACCATTGTGTTGTTTGTTAATGATACTTCTCTGGTTCACTTTTCAACAGAAAGATATTTAGAAAATCAAATACGCGAGAAGTTCTCATTAGAAGGTACTTCTTTGAAGATAGTTGTTAGAGAAAGTAGCGGTGAAGAATCAGAAATGAAACCACGCAATCGTAGAGCGAAAAAAACTAGAGAAGAATGAGGTTGAATAATGAGAGTAACCGCTTTTCTTAGCATTGTAACAGCAACAATAATGATATTATTGATCGGGTGTAGTGGCGATTCACCAGATGTAATCGCCATGCGCGAGGTAACAGCTCGAGCACCTGAATGGATGGGGGAAGCACAAAAATATCGATCAGAAGTAAAAGGAGTTACTCGAAGTTCATGTGAACAGGTAACAATAGTAGGTATGGCTGTAAAACCAGATCCCAATCTAATTATTGACCCATTAACCCTGCAATTGAATCGCATTACATATTCACTGAAACCATTTCATATAACCAGTGTTGCTGATGGCATTTTTGAAGGTAGAATCAGTCAATCTTCTGTCAATCAATATATTCGTGCGAATCATTCAATAGCAGGATCATCAATTCAAAATATTAATGTACAATTCGAACGAAATCTCGTACGTGTAACCGCTACTGTTCCTGTTTATGGTATAGACTTGCCAATTACAACAACAGGGTATCTCCGCAATGATGAAGGAATAAGGTTGGCTTATGAGATTCAAACATTAAATGTTATCGGTGTAGGAGCACCGGCAAATTTAGCATCTTTATTAAAATCAAGAATAAATCCTATCGTTGATTTATCAGGATTAAGATTTAAGTCAAGAATTGAAAGTTGGATCGTTGATGGTGGTGGAATTACTATAAAAGGCAAAGCGTTTTTACGTCGTGGCACAGAATAGTCAATTGAAAAGTCTGTTTTAAAAGAACAAATGCAATAAATATCAGTTTTTATATGTAATTTAATGGGGTATTTGATAAAATATTAAAAAAAAATATTATTTATGGTAAATTTCTGAATTTGCATGGAATAAGTATAACATGAAGAGCTTATAATACAGTTTAGCTCAAAAATAAAATGGGAGGCAAACCTAATGTTCTCAACACTGAAAACCCGCCGTGGCTTCACACTCATTGAATTAATGATCGTGATTATTGTTATCGCGATTTTAGCTTTGATCGTGATCCCTAAATTGGCAAGTGCAAGCCGCAAGGCTAAAGAGTCAACTATGCGTGCAAACCTTAATATGGTTAGAAACGCTCTTGAACAGTTCCAGTCAGACACTGGTTACTATCCTAACGAATTGGAAGATTTAATAAAATCAACTGGTTCAAAAGGATACGATGGTTCAGCTACTGTTGACGTAGCAACTACCTACAAAGGACCATACATGCGCCAGCAAGGTGGTATCGGAACAAATAACGGTATTCCTAAAAATCCGTTCATAACTTCTGCTGCTGCTGAAACTCCCGGTACTGCAGCACCAGCATCAGCTACAACCCCATCAACAGCAGCTCACTGGGTATATGACAAAGCAGCTGGTAAAATCTGGCCAAACGTTTTAGGTTCTACAGTTGATGATGCACAGGCATATAGCTCCCTGTAAATTACAACTCGCTTAAAAGAATTAACCACCTTCCAAAATATGGAAGGTGGTTTTTTTTGTTAATATCTGACCATTTTAGATGAAAATGGTATAATAAGTCAGATAATTTATTAAAAGGTGAGATAATAGGATGCGTCATTTATTACTGGTGAGTTTTTTGATTTTTACGATGTTGATATCGTTTGGTGTTACTGAATCAGTTAAGAAGAAAACACCTTTGCCACCATTTAGAATTACCGCTGATGATATGGAAATTGATTTGAATATGAAAACGCAAGTTTATTCTGGAAATGTCGTTTTTAAAACAAATTATAATTCTACCAAAATGACTTGTGATAAAATTACATCAGATTCAAATAGTGCCAAGAATACGACGATAGTTCGAGCGATGGGGAATGTAAAAGTTTCAATGATTACTGCACCATCTGACAAAAGTGGTTCTATCCTGACATTAAACGGCGAAGCACCCGTTATTTCGTATTTTATGCAAGATAACGAAGCGCAAATAAAGATGGAATCGGCGGATATAAATGGTAAAAAAATTATGCCAATTTTAACGTCAATAGATAAAGAAACTGGTGAAAAGACAGTCGTTACTGGAAAAATGATTATTTATAACCAGAAGTCCGGTAAATTAACAGTTAAAGATGGTGATGTTAGTGGAGGCGAGGATAAAGTTAATGGCTGATGTTGGAGTATTAAGAGCTGAAAATCTGGTTAAAAAATATGGTCAGAGAACTGTTGTAGATGAAATATCTATTGAAATGAATCCTGGTGAAATTGTTGGGTTATTAGGACCTAATGGTGCTGGAAAAACAACAACTTTTTACATGATTGCTGGATTAATTCGTCCAAATGCAGGGAAAGTATTTTTGGGTGATGAGGATATTACTAATCTTCCTATGTATCGTCGCGCCAGATTAGGTTTAGGGTATTTACCACAGGAAGCATCAATTTTTAGGAAATTAACAGTTGAAGATAATTTGCTTAGTGTCCTTGAAATGCGTGGTATCTCTAAAACGGAACGTAAGGAAAAAACTGATAAGTTGTTAGAAGAGTTTCGATTAACTGAACGTAGGCATACTCAAGGTGGATTATTAAGTGGTGGAGAAAGGC
>JBIJDE010000377.1:0-5147 GCA_044344305.1 Armatimonadota bacterium | reverse complement strand
AGGAGGGGAGTTAAGGTAGTTACTTGATAATATAATGGTTGCTTTCATAATTAAAACATTAATTTTAAACTCCCCTCCTTGCCAAGGAGGGGTGGCCGAAGGTCGGGGTGGTTTTCGCCTACCACGAAAATATAAATTAAAAACAATTTTTAATTTTACATTTTTAATTTTTAATTATTATTACTATCGGGTCAGTTCATCAAAAGTCGGTACTTCACCACCGGTTAGTCTGGCTACACCATCTGCTATGGCGGCGGCGCAGACGGCTTTTGCTACGGCGGGTCCTACCCGGTTGTCGAATACTGATGGAATTATGTATGCCTCGGATAATTCTTCGGGAGTTACCATATCGGCAATTGCCTGGGCGGCGGCGAGTTTCATATTTTCAGTTATCGCTGATGCGCGGCAATCAAGCGCGCCGCGGAAAATGCCGGGGAACGCAAGGACGTTGTTAATTTGATTGGCATAGTCTGACCGGCCCGTCGCCATTATTCGTACATACGGTGCGGCTTCTTCAGGCATTATTTCCGGTATCGGGTTTGCCATGGCAAATACCATCGCGTCCGGTCCCATCTTTTTGACATCTTCAACTTTTAATGTGCCAGGGCCGGATACGCCGAGGAAAAGGTCGGCACCTTCGATAACGTCGTTAAGTTTGCCGGATAAGCATTCCGGGTTAGTGTTCTCGGCGTACCACTGTTTAATCGAGTTAAGGTCGGTGCGGCCTTTGTGAATCGCGCCATTGCGATCAAGGCCGATGATATTCTTCACGCCGGCATTTAATAGTATCTTGCTGCAAGCGACCCCGGCAGCACCAACACCCGAGACGATTACTTTCAGGCTTTCTAAAGGCTTATTGACGATTTTCAGCGCGTTAATCAGTGCCGCCAGTGCGACCACCGCGGTGCCGTGCTGGTCATCATGAAATACCGGAATATCCAACTCCGCTTTCAAACGCTCTTCAATTTCAAAACAGCGCGGGGCAGAGATATCTTCCAGGTTAATACCGCCAAATGTCGGGGCAATTGCTTTAACGAAAGCGATAATTTCTTCGGGGTCCTTGGTATTTATACAAACGGGGAAAGAATCAACCCCGCCGAATTCTTTAAATAATACCGCTTTGCCTTCCATTACCGGCATTGCCGCTTCCGGTCCGATATCGCCAAGTCCCAGCACCGCGGTGCCGTCGCTGATTACTGCAACGGTATTCTTCTTAATGGTCAGGTTATGTGCGCGCATTGGATCATCATGAATAGCCATACATACCCTGGCAACGCCGGGGGTATACGCCATCGACAAATCATCGCGGGTTTTTAGAGGATATTTTGATTCGGTGGTAATTTTTCCGCCTAAATGCATATTATATGTGCGGTCGATAATAGATACTATTTCAATATTCCCCAGTTTTCGCAGTTCACCCACTACATCTTTTTGATGCTGCAGGCCGGAACAATTCACATTAAAATCACGCACTGTAAAATCACGGTCTTCAGAAATTAATGTAATATCGCCAATTTCACCACCAGCCTTACCGATAGCATTTGCTGAAATCGCCAACATACCGGGCATAGTAGGTACTTTAATTCGAATAGCCAGACTATAACTGGCACTGGGTGCAGTTGCCACAATTAACCACCTTTACATGAGATAAAACGTTGCCTTTATATTTTACTTTAAATAGCGGTAAATTTGAAGAGAGGGGGGTGGCTAATTGCAAATTGCAAATGGCAAGTAACGAATTAAAAATTAAAAATGTAAAATTAAAAATTGGGACGGACAGGGATGTCTGCCCTGGTGGGAGTTTTTTGGGGAGGAATGGGAATTGAAAGGGGACTGCCTTGCATCCTCAAAATTTAATCTATTTATAAAAATTAGTAGAACCAGGATGCGTGGCTGTACCCGGTAATTTCCCTTCATCCCTATTCCTCATATTCTTCACATCAAATAAAAAAATTTCCCCCATTTCACAACAATGTGGTAAAATTATTGAAATATTTCTGTAAACTATGGAACATTCTTGTTTCTTTGCAGTCTTTATTACAGTAAGTAAAAATTTGTGTCAGTTGGAGGTTTTCTGATGGTTAGATTTCTTCTGTTTTTGGCTGTTTCGCTGTGTATTATTGGCGGAACAATCTTTTTCAGTAATCGTCCCCTGGTGGGACAGGTTGTTGATTCGCGCGTGAAGGCGCAGGCCGCTATGAAAAATGGCAACTATAAAGATGCCTATACCGATTTCTCTGCGCTTGCGTTGAATTCCGCCGATGATGCCGGGCTGGTTAGCGATGATTTTAACAAAGCTATAGCTTGCTTGCAGAATTTAGGCAGAGTCGATGAAATTGATGAATTTGCCGAAAAGGTTATTACCGCACATGGTAAAAACTGGCGTTTATTATTCACCGCAGCAAATAATTATTTAAATATCGAGCATAACGGTTATTTAATCACCGGCAAGTTCAGCCGTGGTTATCACCGTGGTGGCGGCAAATACGTTAATTCGTACGAACGCGATCGCGTTCGCGCCATGCAGTTAATGACTACAGCATCAGAATTAATGACCAATGCGAAGGGCAAAGAAGCTGGCGATTTTTATCTGTTTTTTGCCGATGTATTAATGAATAGCCGTAACGGTTCGGATGCATGGTTATTTCAATCGCTGACCGATATTACTACATTGCCTGACTACGATGAGGGATATTACAACAGATGGTATCGTGGCGGTAATGGTAATCGCGGTGCTGCTGTTGATGCCGCTGGCAACCCGGTTATATATTCAACCCCGGCAAATTGGGATGGATCTAAAAATGATGGCGAACGCTGGCGTTGGCTGTTGAAAGAAGCCGCTGATTCTGATGCTGGTTCGGCTCACGAAGCATTATATAAATTTGCCTCTTTTGCATATTCACAGTTTGATGTCCGTACCATGGCATCATATAGCTGGTTTACCCGCATGGGTGATGATGAAAATAGTACATCAAAAAGTAAATACAGCTTAATATCGCTAACTGACAATGAAACAATAGCAAAACTGGCGACTGGGGTTAAGAAATTTAACCTGCCGTCAGAATATAATTACATCAAATTATTCAATAGTTTGGCAGACAGCAATGGTGTTCATAAAGATGATGCCAACCGCACCCTTGCCAACATCTACATGGATCGCCGACAGTTTGACCGCGCTATCCCGTTTTACAAAAAATTAAACGATGATAAAGCTATCAAACAAATTATCGGTAACTGGGGAGCATTAGAACCCGCCGGTACCCAGCCATACGCCAAGAATGCCGAAGTTGATTTCAGATTCCGTAATGGCAACCAGGTACACCTGACAGCTAATGTTATAAATGTTCAGCAACTTCTGGCTGATGTGAAGGCATATATTAAAACAAAACCTGCACAACTTGATTGGAACAAAATGCAGGTGGAAAATATCGGGTACGGTCTGGTAAATAGAGACCTAACTAAATATGTCGGCACCGCCGTAGCGAATTGGGATTTGAACTTAACCCCGCGCGCTGGACATTTTGACCGTAGAATTACTGTTAAAACCCCGCTTGTGAAAGCTGGCGCATATTTGTTAACCGCAAACATGGCAGACGGAAACACCAGTCGCATTATTATATGGGTAGCGGATACCGCGATGGTAACCAAGCAGATGGAAAACAGCACCTACCTGTTTGTTGCAGATGCGGCAGACGGTAAGGCTATCCCCAATGCGACAGTATCATATTTCGGTTATTACAACCGATGGATAAATGAAGGTAAAGGCGGTGGTGGCAGAACCGAAACTCTGGTACAGGAAAAAGAGTTCACCACCGATGAAAGCGGCCAATTAACTATTCCCGCTGGCGAACTTGAAAATAATTACACATGGATCACTACCGCCCGCAAAGATGATAGATTTGCTTACATGGGCTTCCGTGGTTACTGGTGGGGCGGCAGACAATACGACCAGCAGTATGAACAGGTGAAAGCATTCTTCATCACCGACCGACCGGTATATCGACCGGAAGGCTCTGTGAAGTTTAAAGCCTGGGTGAACACCGCTAAATATGACCAGGAAGGCAACAGTCCATTCGCCGGTCAGTCAATGAATGTGCGAATATGGAACCCGCGCAATGAAAAAGTGCTGGATAAAAACTTCACCGCTGATAATTACGGAGGCGTTGCCGGTGAAATGCCGTTGACCGCTGATGCAGTACTGGGAACATATCGAATTAGCATTAATGAAGAGAAGGGCGTCTGGTATAACCAGGGAACTTTCCGAATTGAAGAATATAAAAAACCGGAATTTGAAGTTTCAGTTGAAGCACCAAAAGATCCGGTGATGTTAGGTGAAGTCGCCACAGCAAAGATTAAGGCGAAATATTATTTCGGCGCACCAGTAACCGAGGCAAAGGTTAAATATAAAATTACCCGCAGCGATTATAGCAAATCCTGGTACCCGGTTTATTATTGGGACTGGATGTATGGCAATGGTTACTGCTGGTACTCCTATGATTATTATTGGTATCCAGGCTGGCGCGACTGGGGTTGCAAACGTCCGGTATATTCATGGTGGCAGGGATGGCGTCCACAACCGCAACCGGAAATAGTGGCAGAGGCAGAAGTGCCAATTGGACCAGATGGTACCGTAGATGTAGTTATTGATACGTCATTAGCTAAAGAAATGCAGGGCGATACCGACCATAAGTACGAAATCTCCGCGGAAGTTACCGACCAGTCTCGTCGAACCATTACTGGCGGCGGTCAGGTGCTGGCAACCCGCAAACCATTCAAGGTTTATGCTTGGGTTAATCGTGGTTACTACCGCGTTGGCGACCCGATTATGGCAGACTTTAGCGCACAGACACTCGACAGCAAACCTGTTAAAGGTGCCGGCGTAGTGAAAGTAATGAAAGTATCATATAAAGCCGGTACGCCGATTGAAACTCCGATATTCACCCAGGCATTGGATACCAATGATGAAGGTAAGGCTACTGTCCAATTAAAGGCTGGTGCAGGCGGGCAATACCGCATAGCATACACCGTTACCGACGGCAAGGGACGCAGCATTGAAGGTGGTTATCTCTTCACCGTTCGCGGCGAAGGCGCATCACCGGCAGGTTTCCGCTTTAACGATGTTGAGATTGTACCTGACAAACGCGAAT
>JBIJDE010000374.1:0-5161 GCA_044344305.1 Armatimonadota bacterium | reverse complement strand
TGGGATGTGTGTATTCAACTTAATGATGGAAAATCTATTAACAAATATTTTGATTATAAATATTTCGATAAAGAAATATCTTAAATTACTCTTGATAATTATTGAAATTAATAATTATTAAGTGTATTATTACCCCTATCAAAGAGGTAATAACAATGTCACAAAATATTAATTTCATGTCCACTCTTTCTGGTTCAATGCTGGAAGGTTTTTATCCTGCTGGTTGGGATTTTGATAGGATTGATGCTTGCTGTTCGTTTCCCGCGGATAAGGTTACTGAACGGCAGTCGTGGTGGAATGCCGATTTTAATCCTTTATCATGTGATACCGTTGAGGAGTTTGATACTCGACTGGGGCATGAGATAGCATTGCAGATTTGCCGCGCGAAAGATGAAGGCAGAAAACTGGCTTTAATTCTTCCGGTTGGGCCGATGGGGATGTATCGCTGGGCAGTTTATTTTCTGAAGGAATGGGGAGTTTCCTGCGAGCATGTTTATGGATTTAACATGGATGAATGGAGTGATGGCGACGGCAATACTTTACCGGCAGATAATCCTGCCGCCTTTCAATACGCGATGGAAGAAGCTTTTTATGGCCCATTAAGCGATTTAACAGTGCCAACCTCACAACGTTTCTTTGCTACCCGCGAATTTTTGCCAACTTATGCTGACAGAATTGCAACTTTAAAGGCGGAAGGCGCTGAATTGCATTTAGTATTCGGAATTGGACGGATGTGCCATATCGCTTTCTGGGAACCACATTTTGCAGCGGAATTTAGTTCTGTTGATGAATGGAAAAAGCAGACACATCGTTTTGGTGCCATGCTTCACCCATTAACTATCGAACAAAATGCAATTACGAGTTTTAAAAGCAGAACAACTCTTGTTCCTGTGCGTGCCAATACTATTGGTCCTGGTCTATTCTTACAGGCCGACCGGATTATGGGTGGTGCCGACGGAACATTGGGGCGTGGTATGCAATGGCAGGGGATGAGTTTGTGGATGACTTTGAGATATGGTACTACACCATGGATTCCAAGTACATTTATGCCAACTTTACCTGGCAGATTATTTTTTATGAATGAATTAGCAGGCCCGTTAATCGCAGAATGTAATTAGGAGTTCATAATGTCAGTAAAGCAGACTGTTCTTGCATTGTGCGCTCATCCTGATGACGCGGAAATATTTTGTGGCGGCACATTAATAATTTTAGCTGAGAAAGGCTGGGATGTTCACATCGCTACCTTAACATCAGGAGATTGCGGCAGCGCAGAAGAACCGGCACAAGTAATTGCTGCCAGACGGGTTAATGAAGCAATAAAAGCTGCGCAGTTAATCAGTGGTACATATCATTGTCTTGGTGGACAGGATTTGCAGGTATACGATAATCAGGAAATGCGATCAAACTCGATAGCATTATTGCGTAAAGTAAATCCTGATGTAGTAATAACTCATTACCCTACGGATTATATGCCAGATCATGATGCCGCAAGCGCACTGGCAAGAACTGCTGTTTTTACCGCGCCAATACCAAATTATACAGTGGGAAAAGCAGCTTATTATCCGGCAATGCAGAAAATGTCACATTTATATTATTTCGGTTCACCACTTGGAGGTATCGATTATTTGGGAAATCCAATATATCCACAATTTATAATTGATATCACAGACCAGATGGAACAGAAGAAATTAATGCTGGCATGTCACGCATCGCAAAGGGATTGGCTGCGTCGCCAACACGGAATCGACCAGTACATCGATGAAATGTGTGAATGGAATGAAAAGATAGGAACGCTTGTGTGTAAAAAATATGCTGAAGGATTTAATCAGCATCTTGGCCATGCATATCCACATTCTCCTTTATTACAGGATTTACTATCTGCAACTTTTTTAAGTGAAGAATAATCTTATAATGCTGCTTTTCTATTGACTTATCAAGATATTATAGGCAAAATAAGTGCATATTTTTGTTGAAAGATAATGTATTATGCCTTTAGTTACTAATCGTGAAGAAGTGATTGCTATTTATAATAAAGCGGCTGAAAAAGGATGGGTTATACCGACATTTTGTGCTGAAAACTTAACTACGATAGAAGCTGTTTTATCTGCATCTTTAGAATACGCAAATAAGATTAATTACTCAAATCTGCCAATTACTATTGCCATAACGAATCTATATAGCCATCGTTCACAAACCGTTAATTATACTCATACGAAAAACTGGGAAATTGGCTTAAAATTGTTTTTAGCAGAATTGTCTGTTCTCACTGCTGCTGGTTCTCCATATAGTAAGTTATCTGTTATGGTTCACCTTGATCATATTCAATTTGATGACGATTGGGAATTATTATCGTGGGATTTGAATCAATTTTCCTCAATAATGCTTGACGCTTCGGCACTACCATTTGATAAAAATATAGAAGAAACAGCAAAATTTGTTACTAAACATAAGCATGAAATAGTAATTGAAGGCGCATGTGATGAGATAATTGATGCTGGTGGCAATGAAATAAGTTCCCTTACAACTCCCGATAACGCCGAAAGATATTTTGCTGAAACCGGAGTTGATTTCATGGTAGCTAATCTCGGTACTGAACATCGTGCCGGCAATGCTAACTTAATCTATCATGGTGAAATAGCGCGGGAAATAAAAGAAAAAGTGGGTTGTTGCATTGTATTACATGGTTGTTCTTCTGTATCAAACGACCAGATTCGCAATTTGTTTACAGATGGAATATGTAAAGTAAATATCTGGACTACTTTAGAACGAGACAGCAGTGCTATATTGCTGGAAGATATGGCGGAAAATGCAGCTAAAGTTGCCGGTACAGATTTTGCTGAAAAGCTGTTATCAAATGATATTATTGGGAAAAATGCGGATACTTCCAGTAAAGCAAGTTTGGATTTTTTCACAACTTCTTATCGACAGAATATAGTTTTTACTGAGATGAAGAAAATTGTATCTACATATCTCGAATTATGGTACGTATAAAGGTGATGAAAATGAAAAAGAAAACAACTTTTGCAGTATTCTTTGGAAATAGAGGTTTCTTTCCAGCCTCTCTGATAGCACAGGCACGCATTGATATGGCTGAAGTTTTAGAATCTTCAGGTTATGGATGCCTGATGTTAGAAGAGTCTTTAACCAGATATGGTGCAGTAGAAACTCCACGCGAGGGAGAAGTATATGCCAAGTTATTGCAAGATAATCGCGGTAAATACGACGGCGTTATAATTTGCCTTCCTAACTTTGGAGATGAAACCGGCGCGATATCTGCTTTACGAGATTGCGGAGTACCGATTCTTGTTCAGGCTTATCCTGATGAATTAGAGAAAATGGCACCTGAACTGCGACGAGATGCATTCTGCGGAAAGTTTTCAATTATGGATGTATTCACCCAGTATGGTGTACCATTTACAGCAATGAAGCCACATGTTGTGCATCCTAAAAGTAACCAGTTTAACGAAAACCTTGAGAGATTTGCTGCAATTTGCCGGGTAGTTAACAGTATGAAACGTATGACAGTTGGCTGTATAGGTGCCAGAACAACACCTTTCAAAACAGTTCGGGTTGATGAGTTAGCATTGCAGCAGCACGGTATTACAGTTGAAACTGTAGATATGGCAGATGTAATTGGTCGTGTAAATAAGCTCGATTCAGCAGCAACTGATGTAATTAATAAAATGAATAGATTGCGCGGATATACATGTTGGAATGGCATTCCAGATGAAGCAGTAGTTAATCTTGCTAAATTAGGCGTTGCAATTGATAACATTATCGATGAATTACAATTAGACGCGATAGCTATTCGTTGCTGGATTGAATTGCAGGAGCAGTTAAAAGTATCTCCCTGTGTATTGTTAAGTGAATTAAATGATCGTGGTGTAATAGCAGCATGTGAAACAGATATCGCCAGTGCTGTAGCAATGTATGCGCTCAGCCAGGCATCATTAGCGCCATCAACGTGTCTTGATTGGAATAATAATTATGGTGATGATGAAAATAAATGTATCGTTTTCCATTGCGGTCCGGTTCCACAACAGATGATGATAGGACCGGGACAAGTGACTGACCATGCTATTTTGGCAAATGCAGTTGGCAGTGGATGTTCATACGGATGTAATACTGGACGTATGAAACCATCGCTTGTTACAGTGGCGGGGATGCTAACAGATAAGGGGCAGCTTAATTTTTATTTAAGTGAAGGTGAACTCACTGATGATCCTATCCCAGATAATTTCTTCGGTTGTGCCGGTGTATTAAAAATTGATGATATGCAAGATACATTGCAAACTCTTGGTTATTTAGGACATCGTCATCACTTAACCTTAACTTCTGGCCTGTATATGGATGCTTTATATGAAGCATTTACTCGTTACTTGAATTACACGGTAACAATAGTATGAGTTTGTTAGGAATTGATGTCGGCACAACAGGTTGCAAAGCGGCTGTATTCAGTTTGACAGGAAAATGTGTGGCGTCATCCTATCATGAATATACAACTATCCACCCACAACATGATTGGGTTGAATTAGACTCAGAAGAGGTGTTGGCTGCAATATGGTCAGTGATTAAAGATGTTGCCGCTAAGAGCCTTTCAGACACCATAGAATCGTTATGTATTAGTACGATGGGCGAAGCAATGGTTCCTGTTTCTTCCAGTAGAGAGATGTTGGCTAATAGCATTCTGATGTCAGACCCGCGCGGGGCAGAATATCTACCTGAATTATTATCGAAAATGAATCAACAAGACTGGTATGCTATAAACCCAAATATTATTGGTTCAAATTACACACTGCCAAAAATATTATGGATTCGTGAGAATCAACCTGAGCTGTATGATAAAACTTATAAGTTCTTGCTTTGGGGTGATCTGGTAATGTTCATGTTGGGTTGTGACCCAATTACTTCTTTTTCTCATGCCAATAGGACTTTACTATTTGATATTCATGCTGAGGACTGGTCTGATACATTGTTAGATATAACCGGTATTTCACGAGATAAATTACCTATCCCGCTTGCAGGTGGAAAAATTGCAGGTACGGTAAGTAATATAATGGCGGATTTTCTCGGATTACCACATGGAGTAAAAGTTGTTGTTGGTGGACATGACCAATGTTGTAATTCACTCGGTGCCGGTATAACTAAGCCAGGAAATGCC
>JBIJDE010000530.1:0-3565 GCA_044344305.1 Armatimonadota bacterium | reverse complement strand
GACCTGCGTATTGGGCAAGAGTACCTTTCCATGATATGGGTATAGCGAGAAATAAGGTATCAAGACGGGCATCATCAAATCCTTCACCAAGATAGCGACCTGTCGCAACAAGTACCCTTGGTTCATGTTGAGGAATTGATGCTAAATGTGCCATAACTTCACGGCGTTGTTTTGCACTCATGCCACCTCTTAATACAATGACATGTTGTACTTTCGACCGAAGGTTTTCTGCAATCCATTCAAGATGCTCAGTTCGTTCGGTAAGAACAACAGGTGAACGTCCATTAGCAACAGCAAGCATCACATCATTTAATAATAATTGATTGCGATTTTCATCTTTGACTATTGCTGCATATATATCTTGGATAGCAGGTTTTTCATCATTTAACACCGAGAATGTGAAGGCAGTTTCACGTAGTATAACTTGATGTTCGAAAGGTCGGGCAACGGCTTGTTGTTTGGCATCAACGAAATAACGAATCGGACCACATTGCATAAAAATAATAGGGTGGTGGCCATCCTTGCGAATTGTTGTTGCTGATAATCCTGTCACATATCTGGCTTTGCAGGCACGTGCAACTTGCTCGAAACTGACAGCAGAAATATGGTGACATTCATCAACTACTAAATGTCCATAATTAGCTACCATATCATCCACCACGCCTTTACGACACAAACTCTGAATGAGTGCCACATCTATAAATCCTGTGGGTTTGTGTTTACCGCCACCTGTTTGCCCTATTTGTTTGCGGTCAATACTAAGAAATGTTGTTAACCGTTCTATCCATTGATCCATTAACTGCTGCCTGTGGACTAATATCAATGTATTAACTTTTCGTTCTGCTATTAACTTGGCTGCAATAACTGTTTTACCGAATGCAGTAGTCGCTGCCAACACACCGAGTTCATGCGGCAATAACGCATTAATTGCCTTTTGCTGTTCTGCACGTAATGTGCCATTAAAAGCAATATCGATTACTGTACCATCTACACGTTCATCAATTACATTCACCTTGATATCAATTTCAGAAAATAGACTATATACTTCATCATAACATCCGCGCGGTAATCCCAGATGTTTTGAAAAATCCTCAGCACATGCAATAATGCGCGGTTTACCAAACGTTGGCAGTCGCATAGCTTGCGCTTTATAAAACTCAGGATTTTGAAAGGCTGCAATTCTTATAAGGCGATTAACTAATGCTGGTGGTAATCCTGCTTTCTCAATATATATTTGATTGCCAAGAATTATTGATACTTCTTTCGGCAATTGGCTAGATGAGAATGGTAATTTAGGAGTTCGGGAAGGGGGTATCGCCCATGGCGTTTCTTCCTCATCATCGGTAACAACCATTCGCACACCAAGAACATGTCCTTCTCTTTGACCTGTTTCAACAATATAGCCAACATTATCTCGTGACATAGGTGAAAGCGAAGAAAGAAAAGCTAATTGGTCAGGATAAGGAAGTAAATTATCATCAACAAATAAACTGTTCCCATGCTGGCGCGGTTTCTTTTGAAGTGGTAAGGCTATCAAATTACCAAACCCTCCTTGCGGCATAGTATCTTGATTTGGAAAGAAGCGATCATACGAATCGAGACCTATTTCCGGTCGTCGTTCCATTGTTTTAGTTAGCAAATAAGTACCAAGTTTTCGAGCCAGCACCGCTGGTATCGATTCTGAAAAGAATATCCAAACATGTCCGCCATTACCAGATCGAGAACGCTCTAAGCCAGCAGAAATCTTAAAATTTCGACAAGTTTCCATAAATGCAACAGCATCATCCTGCCAGGTTTTCTTGTCGAAGTCAGCAGCAAGAAACCAGCAAGAAACCAGCAGGTATCATCTGGAAGCATTGGATAGACACCGATGGTAATTTCTCCATTCAAGTGTGCAGCAAAGGTTTCATTTGTTAGTGGAATTAACTCACGGTACTGACATTCAACGCATTTAATGCGTGGTTTGTTGCAAATACCGCGCACCCAATCATGACGACAAGCAGGTTGATACCCGGATTTTCCAGTTTTCGCACTTTCCCATCGAATAGGATACACATCATCGCGTCCACGAAAAAGACGTCTAAATAATGTTAATTTTTCAGGTAATGAAGAATGAGAGTTTACCGGGACATCAATAAATAATTGAGAATCATCCTCTTTACAAATAATATTATCTCGTGCATCTTGCAACCGGGATATTTTATCTTCAATCTCAATACGCTCGCGATCCAACACAGATAAACGACTACGAAGATTGTTTATTTCTTCATCAATATCTTTCTGTTTTTTGGATTGTGGCATATTCATGCGTCTTTATTATGATTTCGCAACCAATGCCGTCCTTTTTCTGTTAGACGATATCGTTGATGCTTACTTTTTGGTTTGCCAGGCAAAGTTCGTTCGATAAGACTTGCTTCGATAGCTGGTTGTAAATAACCCAAACGGAAATGTTCTACATGATGCAGATTTAATTTCATCATCAATTCATTACGGGTAACAGCTTTTTCGCAATAAGAAAGCATACGAGTCATTTCTGAACTTATAAGAATAGCATCTTGTGCGGTATCTTGCGCGGTATCTTGCGCGGTATCTTGCGCGGTCACCTTTAAATCTGATTCAAAATCAACAGCTGGGCTAAATGTGATAACGATGGAACCAGTACGTTCTTTCCACATAGGAACTGGGGAGCAATTTTCGCGGCACCAATCCATGATATTAAGAGTACCAGTACCCCAACGTTCAATAATTCCAGTACGATACAATACTTGAGCGATTAGCGGGTTCCAAGGACGAGATTCATGAGCTTGTATCAATCGTTCAGGAGTTAAACCAAAGTGTAAAGTTCCCGGATTACTTATTTCTAAATGGTCATCATACATTGCTACACTCACAGCACCACCAGCAATCGTGTAATCACGATGACACATAGCATTTGCCAGTGCTTCACGAGTAGCACGTGGCGCATAACGTGGACGGTCTTCCCGAATCATTTGACCAGGAATAACACGACCAGCAATAGGTACATTATCACGAAGAAACCGTTCTGCTTGCCGTAACAATTCGAATAGATTGCCTGTAAATATACGGTTGTCAGCAAAATCTGCTAATCGGTTGATACCGCGAAAACGCGCTACTTGTAACATGCATTGTGTATAAGCTCCGAAAATATGTGGAGATTTTCCGAACAATACAACGGCCGCATTAAGTAATTTTCCATCACTTAACAAATCAAAACCACGAAGTAATCCTTCTGTATCACGCTCTCTCGGTGGTTCTAATCGTCCTAATAATACTGCATTATCTACAGCTCTTTGAATTTCTTCATCATCAAGATCTGCAATATATACATCTGTTGGTGCAGTTTGATTTTCCCATCGACGTATCGGATGCATGGTTTCGGTGAGTAATAATTCGTATATGTTACGTGGCATCACTTGAGTAGTAGGACCATGACGCAAATATGCTCTGCCATCAAAAGTATATGGACGCTGATTTCCTGTCACAATTTTAACGGTCAATATTGATTTTGTTGCATCTAATGATGTAGTTTCTATAATAGGAAATA
>JBIJDE010000081.1:0-13513 GCA_044344305.1 Armatimonadota bacterium | reverse complement strand
TGCGTGCTGTAACTTGTTGACCAATTATCTCACCATTATTCTGCACACCAAATATAACTACACCACCAACACCATTTAACATCGCACATGCAGATTTCGCGCCTTCAGTACGTTGTCCGGTTGAGCGTTTAAATTCTATATATTCTGTTTCACCTTGTGATACAAGTTCTTTGATTTCATCAATAGTCATCCCAATATTTCCTCTGGGTAACATTATACCATAGAGAGCCATTAAATCTATAATGACATATTATCATAAAAATGCTAATTAGATGATAAGTTCACCCATTTGCATACCCAATAAACAGCACTAAATACCCATTTGCATACCCAATGGGCAAATTTACTTATTCACAGATATTGTCCCCAAAAATGCCTGTTAAATAGCAATTCACAGTGATTTCCTTCTCAAATATAATAAAAAAAGAGCGACTTGTAAGGAACATGTCAATTGTTTTCAATTTGATAGGCAAGAAAATATCCTTTCCCACCTATCAAACTTTCAACAATTAACTGTGCTCCTTAAGCGTGCCGATTTCACACATAGTCATATCTGATGCAGTTTCACATAAACTATTCAGAGATACCGACGGCAAGTTATGACGTTTTAGAAATAGTCTGAATTGTTTGGTTATTTCGTCTGCGCGCATCCAGTTTCCGGTTGGTTGGGTGAATACAAATTGGATTTTTTGTTGTGGATTTCCATGCTGTTTTAATTGTTCTATTTGCCATGTGTATAGCGCCGTCCTGGTTATTTCAGGTAAAAATACTTTACGGCAATGGTTGATTAGTGGCTTTATAGATTGTTGTGTTCCTGCCGTTAATTCTACAGTCTGACATACGTTCATTACACTATTTGGTAAATCAACATCTTTCCATTCCAAAGCAGTAAGTTCTCCACGTCTCAAACCTGTTGTTAGGATTAGAAGAATCATTACACGTAAACGTGATGGTTCATTTTTCAACGCATTTAAAATCATCTCCTTTTGTTCTTTAGAAATACCATCCTTTCGAATTGATATGGGTTGTAGCACTTTCATTTTATGAACTGGATTTGAGGAAATGAGTTGTTTAACAACTGCACCCTTTAAACAAGCAGATAATATTCGCAAATAGCGATCTACTGTTGCTGATGATAGTTTTTTACCACGATTATCCTGTCGAGAATCACCATCTTTCAATTTAGACAGAAATGAATTAATGTGATTTGGAGAAATTTGATTAAGTCGAATTTTACCAAGTACAGGTAAAATATGCATCAGTAAAACCTGATGATACATAACGCGTGTATTTACAGCCAGTTTAGTGTCAACATGTTCTCGCAGCCACATCTGTGACCATTCAAATAAGGTAATTTTTGAAGATTCATCTTCTTTACTTGCCAACTCAGCAAGAATTTCTGATAGTATCAGTTCCGCCTCATCATGGGTTCCGTGACATGTTCGGGTGATTTTCAACCGTTTCCCATTGCCATCAAAACCTGCTGATACAATTACACGCCATGAATTGGGACCACGTTGTTCTATTGATCCTGCCATTGTTAACCTCTCTTTCATTTAATATTATGGTTTCATAGTCATAATATGTAATTGAAAAAGGAGGTAGGTACAGATGTTTATATGCATAAATATTTCATTCATCTCAAACATTGCCAATTGACTGAAAGAGCCAATTTCTCTAGAATGAGAGCATTGCGAGAACGAAAGAAAAGACACTATTTAAAAACTTATACGTTAATTTATGCGCGAATTTATGCGTTTAGCGCATAAATTCAAAGTAACAGATATATACCGTTGGCGATATATTCGCCATTGGAGGTAATACATTATGAAGAAGAAATTTGATTGTGTTGAGATGAAGCACAAAGGGGCAGCGGTAGTACAAGCCCGTTTGGCCGGTATGACTCGTGAAGAACAGTTAGCATATTGGGAAGAACGAACGCGCGCATTGCTGGCATTGCAGCAAGAGGTTATTGCTAAGAAGAAAATGTCGTAATTTTCTCTACCTGTTAAATAAGAAAACCAGGAAAAAATCACATTTTTACGTTTTTGATAGAAGAGAGAGTTCTTTATTCTATCTTCATTTTTGTGAATATTCAAAAGAATAATATCCAAGACGAGGATCGAAGGCAATTGCACCGACTGTATGTCACCATATTATATGTGTTTAGCGCATAAAATAAATATATCAATTATTCATGTCAAATTGAAATTTATTATTATCATACATTCGTGAACATTGAGAAATGACTAATCGAGCTTGTCAAAAACTCCTTGCGATTGACAGTTGAAATGCTGCTGTGGATGGCTGCATCATGCGAAATCCCACAACTTTTTATTTTATGCCATTTTATCTCTCTTTTTCTCTAAATTATTGAAATAAAAATTCTCAGCCGTCTACAGCTTTTTACACTTAATATACAACAACAACTAAAAATTTGTTAGAAATACCAACTGAATAAACAGGTGATACTGGTGTCTGATTTTTTCTAAAATTGAGGATAAAGTCCACAGAAATAGCCTATTTTAATTGTATGATGGAGTAAATCATTGATTGGCAAAGTGGGGTAAGGAATTGTATAATGATTATACTGGTAATATCTGCTGACAGTATGAATAGAACGATTATTAGAGTAATCCCAAAAAAGCAATTAAACAACGAGTTTAAAAACGATGTTTACATTCGTATTGCAGGATTAGAAATTACAAAAAATAAACCCCCGGAATCATCACTGGTTCGAAGACCAGGAGAGGATCGCCCGGGGACTGCACATATATTATACCATACAAATGGGTAAATGCAACATAGTGCTGGAGTAATTTTTATGACAGAACAGCAAAATGATAATTTGCAAACATATTTAAAACGAGGCTTCTCCATTGAACGCCTTACTTCTTATCGTATTGAAGGGGAGAATGATACTGCATACCTTCCTCGATATCTCTGGAATATGGCATTAAGCAAATCTTTTTATCCATCGTTACAATCTCTGGAAGTTGCGGTTCGTAATAGTATTCATTATGCGATCAGCGAAGGGTTGAATAACAACTTCTGGTTTGAAGACCATGAACTCATTACAAAGTCAGAATTGACTACTATTGCCGACGCTAAACAGATTCTTGTACGTCATAATAAATCCATCGAACCAGGTCGAATTATAGCAGAATTAAATTTCGGGTTCTGGACAGCATTATTTAATAGTCGTTATGAGCAAATATTATGGCCCAGATTCTTGAAAACGGCGTTTCCGTCTATGCCTCGCACACTACGCTCACGCGCTAATATATCTAAGCGATTGAATCGTATACGCTATCTGCGGAATCGGGTATTTCACTATGAACCGATTTGGCATTGGCATGATTTGTATCAGCAACATAACGAAGTTATGGAAACTCTGGGATGGATCAACCCTGTCGCAAAAGAATTAACGGAAGTAATAGACAACTTCCAAGAAATCTACCAGGGTGGATGGGAAAGTTACAAGATGGAAGTCTCAGCTATAATCGCACGGCTTTAACCTGAAGGAAGAAAATATACGCCTACTTCGGCGATTTTGTCTTTTTGGTGAATAACTATGGTAATTATTGCCTCTTATTGACAGTTGTTATGATAATTTCACACAATATCACAGAGGTGATTTCTATGTCGTCAAATCCCAAACCTATTCGTCGCTATCAAGTAAATGATATTGTTATTGTTAATGCCGGTGTGTGTGATCCTGATTATGGTAATGACATTGAAGGTTGGCAAGGTAAAATTATTGAAATTGAAGACGATGACGGTGAACAGTTACTCACAATTGCTTGGGATAAGGACACATTACAGAATATGGATTCATCGTTTATTTCTTACTGTGAACAGGATGACATTGACAATGAAATAATGACATTAGGTGCGAGTGATGTGTCCCTTGTTATATCGGAAGGAACAACTACTGATACAACATCTCTCGGTACGCAGTTTCAAGTACTTACACTCGATAGTATAAAAGAACTTGCGGATTCACAGGCGGTTTATCAACGAGGTGTACAATATTTGAATTCAGAAGCCATCCACAAGTTTTCTGCAACCAGTCATCGGATTAATGCGAAAGTTCATGGACGGTATGGTGATTACACCGTAGAGATTGTTGATGCAATAACTAAACTAAAAATGTCATGTTCCTGTCAGTATGATGGAGATGTCTGCAAGCATCTGGTGGCAGTGTTGCTGCATTTTTTGGAAATAGATAAAACAGTAATTATTGAAACTTCATTTCCTGATGTTATCCGTCAGGCCTTGACTGCTATGCCGCAACAGGATTTGGTTAATCTTATTATTGAAATGGCAAATGAGCGAGAAGAATTCCGCAGTGATCTTATGACTCGTATTACGATTTCACCACAACTTATCATCGAACAACCTCGCTCTTCTGAACAAGTCAAAGCATTAAAACAGCAAATTAATGAATTTGTAAATGAAATTGAAAAGCGTGCAGAATACGGTGATTATGGCGATGGTTACGATGATTATGATCATAGATACTATGACAAATACGATTCAGAAGAATCTTCTTATCCGGAATGCACTTTAACATTTGAAACTGCAAAAACACTCCACCCTTTGGATCAGATGGAAGTTTTCTGGTACTTAATAACCGAAATAAATAGTATAGATGCAGAAGAACCATTATGCACATCAGAAGCTGCTGATGCCATAATAGCATACACACAAGCTGTACGAATGATATTACATACTCCAAATGAGCGTGCTGCAATTCAGAAAATATTACTGGATATTTTAGAATGGGAAATTGGCTATGCCGACTGTGTTGAAGATGCCATACACAAATCGATAAACATATTGTGCGATACAGTAGATGATACCCGGAGATTGATCGATTTATTACTTAAAACAGATGAGAAGAAATTTGCCGATTGGATTGCTGCTTATTACCTGCAAATTGGTGATGATGACGCGTATTTAGCTATCCGCCAGGCGAATATAATAACAGAAAGCCAGCATCTTGATTTAGCGGATTACTGGCTGCAGCATGATAAACCTGATAATGCTCGCGAAGTAATGGAAAAATATGTACTACTCATTTGTGAACAATTAGATGCTCAATCAAATTCTGGCAGGTGGTATTCAAACTCAGGCGGTATACTTGACCGGTTGGAAAATGATTACGAAAAATTGGGTGACAACATAAATTTATGCCGCATATTGCATATTAAATCACGCTGCCGCGGTTTTAATATTGAATTGTATAAGCGAATAAGGAATTTATCGCAATCACTCGGAACGTGGTCAGAACTAAAACCTTTACTTATCAGTTATACTGTCAACAACCGCGAGATGATGGCGCGTATCTATCTGGTTGAAAATGAATGGGATACAGCCTTGCAATTGGCGAATGAAAAACCTATGATGTATAGTTCAGATAATGTCTTATCCATTGTGGCGTATGGCGTAAAAGAACATCGACCGAAAGAAGCATTAAAGATTTTACAAAAGCTTGTGCAAAATTATATTGATCAGCAGAATCGAACAGCGTATGCAACTGCTGCTAAATATGCTGAAGGTATCAAAAATATCTACAGTACAATTTTAAAAGATGACACAGGATGGCAAGCATATATAGTAAAAATTCGACAACGCTACCCGCGTCACCGTGCACTGCAGGACGAATTTCGCAATTTATAAATGGCAGATAGTTCATCATATCAAATTTTATATAGCACTATTTTGAGTGCGAACAATCAACCATTTTAATCCTGCCAACTTTAATCAAAAAAACACTACTTAAAAGTTGCTGATTCCGTAACAGATACCCTACCAGTTTTTAACCTCCGGAATTGCTTCGGCGGTTTTTGTTTATGTTCACTACCAAGAAGCACTTACAACAAAACTTCCCAGCATCCACTTTTTGTTGATCCTGTACGTTTAAGATATCCATTTGACTTTAAGTAGTTAATATTCTTTTCTACTTCTGTTGTGCTAATATTTAATATCTTTGATAGCTTCGTTATGGATATTTTAGAATCATTCAGTATTGTTTTTATAATAGTTACACGGGTTTCATCCAACTCATTACCCAACCTATCACCCAACTTACCTTCTGATGTAATTATTGCATCGACAGGATTACGATAAATTGTTAATGAAAATCCATCTGTATTTAAAACTCTAATTCTCGTAAACCTACTTCATGACAACGCCTAATCATATCATGCGTTCAAGTACTCATTCGCTCAATATATTTTGATTAATATACCTGTGACGACTTCAAAAAATAAATCTGAACTCAATATTACCTATCGGGCGTTGGCAATAAAGCCATCTCCTGATACTATTAAGGGGTAGTCTCTTGCACGATATCTTGCACACTGACTGTGGTAATCAACAAAGTAATCATATTTCTTATTCAAATTTTAATGATGTTGCTAATGTTTAAAAGAATGCTATGTGGGTATTTTAATAGAAAGTTTATATAACTTTAGCACTTTTTAAAAATAGAAGTCGTTATAAAAATATTGCTTAATTTAACAAATAGACGACCCTATTGTCCCCAAAAACACCTGTCAAATAGCAATTTACAGCGATTTCCCTCTCAAATTCTATTAAAAAAGGACGACTTGTAATCAACAGGTCGTCTGTTCGAATCTGATAGGAGGCTCCATTTTTTACCCTTCCCCTCTCACTTTCCCACGTTTAACGATGTTTTATTAAGTTATTTATTACCTGTATATATTTACTTCCCATGGTAAATTTTACGTACCATTAAATTTTATCGGTAGTAGGCAAGATGCCTGTTTTTCGATCACTGGATAAAAATCCAGTTACTACACTCGGTTTTTCTTGAATCTTATTTAAAAAAGATAAAAATTCTCTTGCATAGCATTTTTATTTTTGCTATACTACCGCACGTCAGGAAAGAGTCTTGATTGTAGGGGGAAATTTGATTTTAAAAAAAGTTAAAATAACCCTCTTGCATTAGGGATTAAAAAGCAGTATAATATTTGCGTCGAGCGGAAATAGCTCAGTTGGTAGAGCACGACCTTGCCAAGGTCGGGGTCGCGAGTTCGAGTCTCGTTTTCCGCTCCATTCTTTTTTTGAACGAAATATCGGCATCCGGTGAGTTCCTCGTCACGCATTATAACGGCCATCGCCGGTCGCGTTGACGGGGTATTTTTTTTGAATTAAGCCGTTTCGTTCTAAAAAACAGGAATTTCGGGAGAAATATCATGCAGATTGCAGTTGAACAGCGTCCGGGTAGCCGAGTCGCCTTAACTATCACCGTGGGTGCGGAAGTGGTAACACAAGAAGCCACCTCTGTATTTCGCAAATACGCCAGTCGTGTTAAGGTGCCGGGTTTCCGCCCTGGAAAAGCCCCACAAAACATGATATCCAGTATGGTTGATCAGGAAGCTGTAATGAACCATGCCATTGATAATGTTATCGATAAAACCTATCGCGAAGCATTATCCGAGCATAAATTCATCCCATTGGAACGCGCCCAGGTTGAAGATATGACTCAGGAAGAAGATGGCAGCCTGAAATTTGTTGTTGTTTTAACAGTACGTCCAACCATCAACCTCGGCGAATACAAAGGCGTAGAAATTACCAAACAGAAAACTGATGTCACCGACGAAATGGTACAGGCAGAAATCGATAGAGTATTACAGTCCTCCGCCAAGTATGACTATGTAACCGACGAAATTAAAGCAGACGATTATGCGATCATTAATTATGTAGCAAAGATCGATGGCATAGATGCTCCCGACTTATCATCCACTGGCTACCCGGTATGGGTCGGTCATGACAGCATTTTCCCGGAACTGAATGACGGCATAATTGGCAAGAAGAGCGAAGAAGAGTTTGTAGTAACTAAAGAATACGCCGCAGACTTTGCTGATGAATCATTAGCTGGTAAGACCGTTGAATATACCGTAATAATTGAAAATGTTCGCCGTTTAGTTATTCCTGAATTAACTGATGAATTTGTTGCAACCATTTCTGATAATAACCTGAGCAACAAAGATGAACTGGTTGAGCGAGTTAAACTGAACCTGAAATATATGGCCGAAAACAATGACAACGATAATCTGCGTACCGAAGTGGTTCGCAAAGTTGTTGAGTTGAGCGAACTTGACCTGCCGGAAATCGAAGTTGACGAAGAATTTCAGCATTTGATGATTGGCCTGGAAGAAAGATTGCAGAAACGCCATACCACCCTTGAACAATTCTCCGAACAAACCGGACGAACCCTTGAAGATATCCAGAACGAACAGAAACTGATTGCCCAGGATATGGTTCGCCGTTCACTGGTATTGGCCGATATCGCTGGTAAAGAAGGCATTGACGTTACTGACGAAGATATCGACGGCGTATTTGCCATGGAAATCTATCGCAACAAAGGCGAAATGTCCGGCAAATCATTGGCTAAAGAGATTGCCAACCTTCGTCGTGAAATGAAAAAAACCGGTGCCCTTTATAATATCGAAGGCAAACTGCGCTACGAAAAAGTAGTAAGTTTCCTGATGCAGAACGCTGTCATCTTGAATCCAGACGGAACCCCGTATGTTGAAGAAGTTGAAGAAGAAGTAGCCGGACCGGTTAATCCTAATCCGATAACAGAAAAAATCATGGCAGCAACCGAAGAAATCGTTGACGCTATCGAAGAAAAGAAGGAAGAAGCAGCAGAATAGCAGAATATAAGGTTTACCCGTTAACACGGGGCGGCATACTTTAATGGTAGCCGTCCCGTTTTTTGTGACTAAAAGGAGCAACTTGATATGTTAGTCCCAATGGTAGTAGAACAAACGCCTCGCGGAGAGAGAGCGTATGATATTTTCTCGCGTTTATTAAAGGAACGCATCATCTTTATCGGCGGTCAGGTAGAAGACCACATGGCAGCCCTGGTTGTAGCACAAATGCTTTTTCTGGAATCAGAAGATCCCGATAAATCAGTCACCCTCTATATAAACAGTCCTGGCGGCTCGGTAACCGCCGGTATGGCGATATATGACACCATGCAATTAATCAAGCCGGAAGTAAAGACATTCTGTGTTGGCCTGGCCGCCAGCATGGGTGCGTTACTACTCACCGCTGGTACTAAAGGCAAACGTTACGCATTGCCAAACTGCCGGGTATTAATTCATCAACCTATGAGTTATGGCATTGGTGGACAGGCAACTGATATCGATATTCAGGCTCGCGAGATTTTACGCACCCGCGAACGATTAAACGAAATACTGGCTTTCCATACAAATCAGCCGCTGGACAATATCAGACGTGACACCGAACGCGACTACTGGATGTCGCCGGAAGAAGCTGTTGAATACGGTCTGGTTGACGAAGTTATCAGACAACGCGGTTGAATCAACAATCGAATTTAAAATTATATTTGGGGATATTTAATGTCGTCTTCTAATGGCAGTAAGAAAAAAGATTTGCATTGCTCGTTTTGCGGTAAAACCGAGGACGCTAAAACGCGTCTGGTAATTGGTCGCGACTCGGTAGCAATATGCACCATTTGTGTGGAGCAGTGCAATGAGTTAATTATAAAAGCTCGCGAAAATGAGGCTGATGTCAGCGGTGAATTACATCCTGTAAATGAAGGAATACCAAAACCGCGCGAAATAAAGGATGTATTGGATAATTATGTCATCGGACAGGAAAGGGCAAAACGCATCCTTTCCGTTGCCGTATACAACCACTACAAACGCATACAATTCGGTCAGGATAAAACTGAAGAGTTGGAAATTACCAAGAGTAATATCCTGTTAATCGGTCCTACCGGTAGCGGTAAAACCCTGCTGGCACAAACCCTGGCACGCATTCTTGACGTACCATTCGCCATCGCCGACGCCACCGCCCTTACCGAGGCCGGTTACGTGGGTGAAGATGTGGAAAATATTCTGCTTAAACTGTTCCAGGCCGCCGGTGGAGACACCGCCATGGTTGAACAAGGTATTATCTACATCGACGAAATTGACAAGATCACCCGCAAGTCGGAAAACCCCAGCATCACCCGCGATGTCAGTGGCGAGGGTGTACAACAGGCATTGCTGAAAGTCATCGAAGGCAGCATAGTGAATGTTCCCCCGCAAGGTGGCAGAAAACACCCGCAGCAGGAATATTTGCAAATTGATTCTACTAATATTCTCTTCATCTGCGGTGGCGCATTTGAAGGATTGGATAAAATTATCGAGAAACGCGTCACTGAATACGCGGTAGGTTTTGGAGCAGATATTAAAGGCAAAAAAGAGTCGAATATAGGCGAATTGCTGGCGATGGTAATGCCTGATGACCTGTTAAAATTCGGTTTCATACCCGAGTTTATCGGTCGATTGCCAGTAGTCACGAGCCTTGACGCCCTCGACGAAGATGCCATGGTACGAATATTAACCGAACCGAAAAATGCGGTTATCAAACAATATAAACGCATGATGGAATGGGACAACGTTGAGTTGGAGATTACCGAGGATGCCATGCGAGCAATAGCCCGCGAAGCCATGAAACGCAATACCGGTGCCCGCGCCCTTCGAAGCATTCTGGAAGAAGCCATGTTGGACGTGATGTTCGAAATACCATCAATGGAAAATATCGAAAGAGTAATTATCGACACTGAATGTATAACAGAACATAAAGCACCTAAAATAGAGATGAAAGAAGTGGAAGTCAGTAAGTAGTAAGTAGTTTTAATTATTACACAGAGATACACAGAGAAGGCACAGAGACTCACCGAGGATTATAAAAATCTTAGTGAAGCTTTGTGTCTTTTATGTTTGAGCTTTCGCGTTATACAGAGTAACTTTTAGTATTCAACTTATTCACCCTCCGTGTCTTCTCCGTGTATCTCTGTGTAACAAATAAGTAACAAACTTTACCTATCTATCAGGTTTATCATCCCCACGTGACCATCACAGTATACTGCCTGTGCTTTCTGATTGCCGTGACGATAGTCAAGGTTAGCGGGGATTTTTGCCGGAATGAATGACCAGGAGAAGAAATCGTTATTTTCCCAACCACCGCCGGTGGTGGCGGTATAACCTATCCATGCGGAACCGCCGGTAACATATTTATCCAACTTCAGAGGCATTTCCAGATACATTATTCCATCTATATCCACATGAAATTTCCCACCGAAATAAATGATGTCTACGCGATGCATGTTTCCATCACTTAGGTTGGGAATTGCGGCATTTATCCACAGAGCCTGTGCAGACAAATGACTGCAACTATTAGCACCGCCATTGAGGGCTGATTGTACAGCGATATGATTATTATTGGGGTCATTTGTTGGTGCGCCATTTTGATAAGTATCAAACTCTACCGTTAGGCAGTTCGGCATCTGATCATACGCCAGACCACCACCCATTGGACCGATGGCATCTTTCGCGTTATTTTGAATGGTGAACGTAAAGCCGTCCGCTCCGCCACCAGCACCGCCACGACCGGTAATTTTAAAATCAAAACTGGACATGAAACCGCCAAATGGATCAACCGGTTGGGTATACCAATATGCCCCGCGCTGATTACCCAATGCCGGGGTTAGACGGGCGTAAGTGCCTTGCCAGGATGCCGCATCTACCCATGTTATATCGTTAATACAGTTAAATGATGCCGGGGCGGTGCTGCCATCACCAGTCAGCACATATTCATTTGGCGTTTCTATTTCGGCTGTTGCCCGCTCGCTTAAAAATATATTATAAACATAACTGGCAGTATGCCCGGTATTGGACGGGCAGGTGAGTATCTTCTCTTCCATGGCGATATTCTGCCATATATTAGTACTGGCCGGGTAAGACTCTTCGTGGTCATTTGCCCACATGATGATTGCCTGTCCCTGCTGGCGCAGATTGCTGGTACATGTCGATTGCCGTGCCTTGTCGCGGGCACGCGAAAACACTGGAAATAGTATCGCGGCCAAAATCGCTATAATCCCAATGACTACCAATAATTCAATTAAGGTGAAACCATGTCGTTTCATAAATTTATTATACCTTATTTATCTGAAATTAATCATCCCTTAAAAATTTCTTAATCATTATTTAATGTTGGTACAGTTTTAACACACAATCCATATATGCCAATAGCTGCTATTATCGCGCTCAAAAGACTCCAAACTCCTTCAGCAAACAGATTAACACGATGGATATTCTGCTTCGCCTCTGCCACTATAATATCGGCAACCACACCAGAATTCGCAGCGTGCTCAAACTGAATATAAGCACGCTGCAATGCAACAAAATCAATCATGCCATAACCCCCAAAAACTAAAAAACCAATTAACCCGGGGATGATGAGAAAAACTATTAGCGGATATTTACGCATAGCTTATCATACCATTTTTTATTTTATATCGATATGCCTTGATAAATCACTAACTCCTATAAATTGGGCAAGATATTATGGTTATTATTTTTGATTTAGTTACTTTAGAAAACTTTAAACACACAGCCCAAAGAGGAAGTTGTAGCCGTCTGCTTTATTCGATAGATTATAACAGACGAGACGCCCGGATCGCAGCATGTGGAAACTGAAACTTCCCTGAGCCACAAATGCAGGCAACTACTATGACTTATAACGGGTTTGATTTTTTCGCAGATAACTATTGGCAGGCAAGATGCCCGCGGTCCAAACACTGGGACCGCAGGCTTCCAGCCTGCTCCCCGGTAACAAATTTAGTGGCGATGGCAAAAAAGATGATTTGCCTTTAAATTTGCTGTTACAAGCATTTCACATGTCGCCCCGCTGGGGCTGGTATATCTTTTCTTTATTTCTATGCTATTAATATGTTGCCCCTCTGGGGCTATTTGATTTATCCTATAAAAAATATAAATTTATTTTCCATTCAGGACAGGTTACGACCTATTAACCGTTGCATAATACTTACAAAAGGAGGTAAACTATGAAAGCTATAGGGACTCTTCTGTTAGTTGTGTTAGTGCTGACAGTTCTGGTGTTGTTAGGTGGTCTTGCGGGAAAACTTTTTCTTATGCTTGGGGTGCTGGCGTTGAGGCTTTTATTGGGCGTTGGCGTCGTGCTGGCGGCGGTCGCAATTATTGCGATTATCAAGGCTGTGTTTAAATCAGCGTATGCTGCGCAGGATAGATAAGATGAAAAAACATCAAACCCATGGATTTATCCCCCGGCGATGCAGGGGATGGCGGTGTTTCTTCTGTTCTATTCGCGTTATATGCAGGTTAATTAGTCGGTAGAATTTATTTTTTGACATGATTTACATGATAAATTTTTATATCCTACCCATCCTACCCATCCATGTTAAAATAATTAAATTGGAGAGACATTATGTCATTTGCGCGTGAGCAATTAGTCCGGTTGCTGAAGATTCATAATGAGTTGATAAAAAACAAATATCCAACTCAGGAAGACCTGTCTATAATGTGCGAGGTAGAAACGCGAACAATCCGGCGCGACTTGAAACTGCTGAAAGAAGATTTTTACGCGCCGCATGAATACAGCCATCAACATCGCGGATACCATTATACCCGGCCTTTCACCC
>JBIJDE010000371.1:0-5219 GCA_044344305.1 Armatimonadota bacterium | reverse complement strand
TTCTCCAACATTGGGCGCATTAGCCGTTACCGGCTCTCTCTTATAAAACTTGTTCTTTACCATTGTCATAGTTTACCTCATTTTTCTGTCCAAGAAAAACCGGGGGCGGGGCATTTATAAATGTTAATCAACTAAGATACATAGTGATAAGAATCACTATTTTTTTAATATTCATGGTAAAAGTATCGCGCCATATCGCGCCATAATCGCGCCATACGCGCCATAATACGCGCCATACGCGCCATGATACGCGCCAAAATCCGGACAAATCGGACAAAAAATGGACAAATCGGACAACATTCGGACAAAATGTGCGCCATAATTCATAATTGCGCCATAATTGCGCCATATCGCGCCATATCGCGCCATATCGCGCCAAAAACCGGACAAACCGGACAAAACCGGACAAACCGGACAAAAATAATATTATAACCTTATTCAGTCATTGATTTTGATATATATACACCTTTCATAACTCTATCTATTAATCCACTCTTAACAAGAATTGATAGATCACGTCTTGCTTGACGTTCGCCTACATTATATTCACGTTGATATATTGCTACTGTAATAGACCCGTTTTTTTGAATATAATTTAACGCCTGCAACTGACGAGTATTCAAAGATTTATTTTCTTGTTGTTGTTGAATATCTGAGTTTACCGTAAACCGAACAATAAACATACCGCTTTCAATTACAAAATCTGGAGTGGTTAGTCCGTGCGTTTTACATGCGTTGATGATTCGGGTCGTACCAGTTCCCCATTTTTCTACTAATTTGGCACGATGAAATACTCCGGCAAGTCGGGGATTGCGCGGGTGCGAAGAGTGTTCTTGATAAAGCTGTTCAATACTCAATTCTGGCGGTAACGAGCCAGGATTCCATACTTCAAGGCGATTGTCGTAAATGCGCACCTGTACCATACCAGGTTCTGTATAATTTCTATGACAAATGGCGTTAATTATTGCTTCACGCATTGCATCGACAGGATATTCAGGTACAACTTCATGTTCAAGTTTACCTGTTATCTTGATTGCTTGTTTTGTATTTCGGGTTATAAATTGTAATGCGCTATCTAACTGAGTAAAAATAGAACCGGTATAAGTTGCTTCATCAATAAATTGTAGTGAAGTTGTACCGGCGAATCTGGCACATTGTAATTGCGCCTGCGGGAAAAAATAATGAGGGTTATCAGTAAAAAGCAAAGCTGCTGCGTTAACCAATTGCTCATGTGGTGCAAGCATGGCTAAATTACGCAACACCGTGTTAGTATCATTATCTATATTTAATCCGGCACGTTTGAGAAAATCATGAATAGCATTCGTTGACAGATCATTAATTGATAAATCTGCAAATGGCATAGCATCCCAGGTATGCCCGGTAGTCTGTTCCATAAACCGCATTATTTCATCACGAGATAATCGCTGATTACTTCTGCCTACACGAATAAAAGACTTGCCATAAGCAAATACAGGTTTAATCGGACTGGCATCAATCTGAATATTTATTACAACATTATTATCAATTCCATCAAAAGTAATTGAAGGATATTGTTGAGGTTCAGTATTAATTTTAATATCACGAGCTAAATCTTCTAATGTAGTACGACCAAGCTGTATACCAACTCTTTTACCATCTGGTGCTATACCAACGCATATTGTGCCACCTTGAGAAGTTGCAAATGCTGCCACGCTTTCGACAATACTTTTTATTTCGCCAAGCGATGTTTTATATTCTAAAAATTGTGATTCAACTGCTGTCATAATTCTTATTATACAACTCATATATAATCTACTCAATAGCTGTAAATAAAAGTAAATCTTCATCTTTTATAGACTTCTATTTTTTACATCGATTAATCATCTAATTAGTAATGAAATTCAAAAAAAACTTCAAGATTTTATGTAGAGATAACTCTTATGTGTCGCTGCTCTGCAGCTTTAATTTCTGGTATACAATGCAATACTATTAATATTTCGCCGCGCTGCGGCTGGTTTGTTTGATAGAACAACATTATTACATGACATTATTTCCAGCCGCAGCGCGGCGATATATTAATAGTACTCAGTGTAAAAAATTATACTAAGCTGCAGCGCAGCGACACCAATTACCTGCAACTTATAATTTGTAAATAGATTGTTACAGCCACCTTACATCCGACCCACTCTGGGGTCGTAATATCTATTTTGAAAATTTTTCTATAAATATCCGACTCCTAAAAGGAGTCAAAATCATTGACTATACAATGATTTTTTAAATGCGTTTAAGGGTAAGAGCGTAATCCCAGCCATAGCCAACACGAGAAAAAATAAATATTTTACAATACATAAACTTTATTAATACAAAAAACAAACATATTTCCCTTTATTTTGTTAATTTTATGTTTGCACTATTGCATTGGTTGATATTTTCTGCTATTATATATTCACAAAGGAGCAAACCATGTCTTTTTCACCATTATACAGCAAATCAACTTTCCCATTGCAGGATATTGAGAAGGCGGAATTGTACCGTGAACAGTTCCCATATTCTGAGATTCCACGCATAATATTTGACGGGGTAGACGTTCCCATGTCACCGGCAAAAGAAATCTGGATTACCGATACTACATTTCGCGACGGCCAGCAGTCGCGTCCACCATATACGCCGGAACAAATTGTAAAGATATTTGACCTGCTGCATAAATTAAGCGGTCCTAACGGCGTGATTCGCCAGAGCGAATTTTTCATCTATAGCCAGCGCGACCGCAAAGCGGTGGAAAGCTGTCTGGAACGCGGGTATCAATTCCCCGAAGTTACCAGTTGGATTCGTGCCGATGCCAGCGACCTGGAATTAGTGAAGTCATTCGGGATCAAGGAAACCGGTATTCTAACATCGATTTCTGACTACCATATCTTCCTGAAGTTAAAGAAAACCCGCGCCAAAGCGATGGATGACTACTTGGGAATCGTCAAAGCGACGTTAGACGAAGGGATTATTCCCCGTTGCCATTTTGAAGATATCACCCGCGCCGACATTCATGGTTTCTGCCTGCCATTTGCAGAAGAACTGTTAAAACTGTCGCAGGAATATAAAATGCCGGTAAAAGTGCGCCTGTGCGATACCATGGGATATGGCCTGACCTTCCCGCAGGTTTCGTTACCGCGCAGCATACCCCGCATGATTCACGCTTTCGTCCACGAGTTGGGTTACCCCGGCGAATTGCTGGAATGGCACGGCCACAACGATTTCCACAAGGTGCACACCAATGCGGTAACCACCTGGCTATACGGTATCAGCGCGCTGAACGCCTCATTGCTGGGGTATGGCGAACGTACCGGCAACCCACCGCTGGAAGGTGCCATTATCGAATACATCAGCCTGTTGGGCAATACTAACGGCATCGATACCACCGTCATTACTGAGATTGCAGATTATTTCCGCAGTGAAATAAAGGCATTTATCCCGTCGAATTACCCGTTTGTCGGCAGCGAATTCAATACCACCCGCGCCGGTATTCACGCTGACGGCCTGCTGAAAAATCCGGAGATTTATAATATATTTGATACAGAAGTAATTCTGAATCGACCATTGAAAATCACCATCACCGATAAATCTGGCGTTGCCGGTATCGCCGGATGGATTAATGAAAATATTCCGCAAATAACCGGACTGCCATTGGCCGAAGCGGTCAGCAAACGCCACCCTGGAATTAAGCACATTAACAGTTGGATAATAGAACAATACGATCAGGGACGCACCACCAGCATATCGCCGGAAGAATTGGAAGCGCAAACCCGCCATTACCTGCCATCGCTATTCGTATCCGACTTCGAAAAGGTACAACAGGAAGCTATCCAGAAAGCAGTGCATCTGGCAGAAAAAATTTCAGCATCAGAAGAAATGCACAGCCTGGAATCAGAACAATTAGAAAAATTCCTCCACTCGCTAACCAGTCGCGAGGGTAGTATCCAGCTTATCGCCATCACCGATACCAACGGCGACCGCATATCACAGGTACATACCCAACGCGGTGAAAAACCACTATTCCGCAACCTGCTGACTAAAAACTTCAAGGAAAAGGAATGGTTTATCAATGTAATGGAGACAAACGGCCAATATTACTCCGACTTGTATTTCTCAATATACACCCAGGAGCTAACCATAACCGTAGCGATGCCCATCCACAACCCGGCAGGTGAAATAATCGCCGTCATGGACATCGACTTCAAGTTCAACGAACTATCCAAAATGCTCACCGTCATACCGGATGAAATTTTGGATTTGAAAGAATATTGATTTATTAACCGAGCCAGGCAAACACCAGTCTGCAAAGAAACTCCCTCTCTTTGCAGTCTGGTGTTTTTTTAAATTTTGAAAATTACTTTATTCCACCTCAAATAAATAGTAATGGGGTGAAATTACAGTCACCGTTTGGAACAGGGTCGCAGCCCGGCTCCTTTCAATTACCATGAAAACTATAATTTTTTCAGTTTACTACCATCAACAATAACAATTTTATCCCACTAAAATTTTCTATCAATAGGAATAATTATTTTCTCATCATTTTCAGATATTGTCTGAAAATTAAAGACAGAAATTAATATGATGCTTCAGGTAAATGATAGCTTTTGGGGAGCCGGGCTGCGACCCTGTTCCAAACTGAGACTACATCTTTAAATTATGTTTATTATTTGAAAAGATCTCGTTCTTGATAGCTTTTATAGGTTTAGAATGAGCCTGTTTTATTAAAAACGTGATGGATTTCCACAGATATCTTCCATGAATAAATAGTGCCAATCACCTATTTATCCGAAGGTCGGGGGTTCAAATCCCTCCCCCGCTACCATTATTAAAGAAGAAAATCTCATTAACTTGAGGTTTTCTTTTTTTTGTATATTTTCGCTTCATATTATTTACAGATGAATCTCCTTAACATTTTCATTCTCAAAAAATCATATAACATAATTATAACATTAGTAAAATTTCGCTATTTTCGGTCGGTGGTTGTGCACGAGGTTATTAAAAAAGTCGTGTATTGGAAGCGGGCAAAATAGAAATTAAATTTTGGGTAGATTTTGCGAAGAATCGTTATTCCTCTTTAATCTTTAATGGTATCATGCAGAAATGGCACCGACTGATAAACGGCGCCTTCGTCATCCTGCTTGATTTCAACTGTAGCAATAACATCAATATCACATGCTGTTGTTACATTTACGGCATCCTCAACAGGTATATTT
>JBIJDE010000370.1:0-5223 GCA_044344305.1 Armatimonadota bacterium | reverse complement strand
CTACTGCTGTGATGGATCTGCCTACTGAAGCGAAATTGTACCCGGATCAATGGGCACAGGCAACCTTTACCAATGTAAATTCTGGAACACGTATCGGACGACCTGTATTTACGGATAATCCATTTAGTCCGCCGGGAACACCTATTCAACTGACGTTACCGCGCGCCTGTACGATGAGCCTGAATATTATTAATCAGAAAGGCTGGATTGTGCGCGAACTGGTGCGATGTACTCCGATGTCGGCAGGTCCGGTGACTGTTTATTGGGATGGACGCGACCGCAATGGTTTACTTTGTCCTCCCGGTGTATATCGTTATTCCATGGGCACCTTTAATATGCAGACAAAATTCGTTGGCGTAATCGGCAATTCAGGACACCCTCCTTATGTCACTGCAGACGGCAAAGGTTCATACGGCGGTGTGCATGCTGGTCCCACCGCACTTGCCGCTGACGCCGGCGGGGTATATTTTATGAATTCAGGTGAAGAAGGTTTGCCTGCTGGTCGAAAGGTCACTACTCAAGGTGATATGCTATGGTCAACCAGTTTGGGCGTTTTCGCCGGATGCGCCGCTGTTACCACTGATGATACATGTGTCTACCTGGTAATCCTGAACAGCGACGGAAAACATCCTGTATTGCGTCGGCAGAATGCCGCGACGGGTGCCGTGATGCCCATGGGTACCAACCAGTCTGTTCCTTTGGGTGAGGTGACCATTGCCAGCATAGCCGTCGTCAACAATAAACTTTACTTTTCAGTGAAAGCTGAAAACCGCCTTGGTGTTGTCGATATCCAGACTGGAAAATTAGAAAACTCACTGACAATTGCTGCGCCATCCGGCATTTGTGCTAATGATAAAACTCACCTGCTGGTATGCAGCGGAACAATGGTAAAACTCTTTGATGTAGTCAATGGCGGCAGCAGCGATGCAATTACCGACTTGACGGCTCCGCAGGCAGTCGTCAAAGATGCAGCTGGCAATTGCTACGTTTCTGACCTTGGCAGCAGCCAGCAAATCAAGAAATTTTCACCTGCTGGGAAACTGTTAAAGACCATCGGTCTTCTTGGTGGACGAACTTTTCCGATGATCAAATATGACCCGCTGGTTTTCTCCAATATCACTGCGCTGGCAATCGATGCAGATCAGAACTTGTGGTGTCTGGAAAAAAGTCCGTTGCGTCGCTATATCAAATTAACTGCTGATGGAAAATGGTTGCGCGATTTCTATGGTCCTACCCCATACGCTTCTATCGTCGTTGATCTGGATAACCCGATGTCGGTATATTATGAAGCCACACGATGGGATGGCTGCTTCTACGCGAAAGCAACACTGAATGCTGCCGCATTTGCCAAAGACCACAGTTCAATTGATGGTTGCAAGGTTGATGCCATTTACTATATGAGTCAAAACGGCAAGGATCACACCGCGAAACCTGATTTGATGAATGGCGAAGGTGGACCGATGGCGGACAGTGCCGGGTATGGCCGCGGGATAGTCTTCACCGGAACCAACGGCAAACGCTACTTCTGGCGTCCGGGTGGGTATCGGTGTGGTTTATGGATATGGAAAACCGACCGCTGGCAGGCATGCGCTGCCATCCGCAGCAATACCTGGCAGAATAATCCCTATGCCAACTGGTCGGATGCGAATGATGACGGACTGGTACAGCAGGATGAATTCGAGACGAAAAACCCGCCGGATAACCGTTGGGTGTGGATAGATCGCGATTTATCCCTTTATGGCCTGCGCGGAAAATGGACACCAAAGAGCATCGACGCCAATGGTGTGCCACACTACCAGGATGGCGTCTACACCACCTATCTGCCAGCAACGGTTCCCACTGCTGACAGTGCCTATTACCTGCCATCTTACTGTTACGATACCTTCTTCGCCAAAGGTGATGATGGTTCCATGTATTACACAGCGAATTGCGGTATCCAGCAAGGGCGCGGTTTCTGGGATCGCTGTTCGGAAAACCGTATCCTGAAAGTAAAAGACGGACAGGTGCAATGGCTGGTCGGGCATCATGATGCACGACATCTGCAACCCGGTGATACTGATATGCTAATGAATATGATTGGTGCTGTTGACGGGGTAATGTTGGCGTCAGAAGTCGACAGCAATGCTATGGCATATACCAGCGATGGTCTGTCGCTGGGTTACGTCTGCGGGATTGGCGGGGAGAGCACTGCGATTGGCATAGAAAACGTTGCAGCTAATCTTTTTGTAAAAGATCCTGCCACCGGCAAACGTCTGCTCTTTATTACAAATTCTGAAGATATTCGTGTGCTGGAAATTACAGGAGTATTTGGCAACGAGATAACTCGCAGCATCGGGACGGTGACACTAACCTCTGTCGTTTCCCACAACACTGAAGCGAAGGGACATCAGCGGATTCCGTATTTAAGCTGGCCCAGTTTGTTGGGAACCTGGTACGAAACCGTTGATGGCTATCCCTGGGAATGGGATTCGAATATGCCCGCCGCGACAATCTCTCGGAATAATTCGGTTATTGCCGAAATTCGTTTGCGACGAGATGCCGGGGCATTGTGCGTCTTCGCTGACGTGCTGGCTCCGACTCCGTTTTTCTCTGAAGCAAAGAATACGCCCGCTACTATCTTTAGTCATTCAGATGGTGTTGAAGTTTTACTTGGTTCAGGTGGTTTAAACACTAAACGTACTGCACCACAACCAGGTGACACACGTATCTATTTGACAGCGGTTCGCCAGCCGGATGGGAAACTAATCGGTAAAGCTTATGCGTGCAAGCCAGCTTCTGTTCTGGTACCCGCCGATGCCGGTATGCGCAAGTTGGATAACAATGGCAGTTACGAAGGCGCCCCTCCCAAAGACGCCATTGATTTTAAAAACGGGTTGGTGGAAATCCCGGGAGCTGATATCGCCTTGGTGATGCGACCGGACAAACAGGGATATACCCTGGAAGCCGAAATACCACTCGCGATACTGCCTGAACTGTGCAGCAAAACTACAGTAACATTTATGCGAAATGACAATAAGTCGCATACCGACACCCGTTGGGATTTCAACGCCAATAAACCGTTGAAGTTCAACGCTGCCGTCTATCTTGGGACGGAAACCGCCCCTGCGCAAAGATTGGTTTGGAAAGAAGATAATCAAACAACATCAGAACCGACCAATATGAATATTGCCGGATGGGGGATGGCAAATGACGCCATTACTATCAGTTGGACGAGTGCGGTAGGAGCGACGGATTACCATCTCTACCGTGGAAATCAGCCTGACCCTGCTTTTGCCAAACTTCTTCCGAACACTTCTAAAACATCCCCAACCTTTGATTATGTCGATGAAGGCGATTGGTATTATTGGCTGGCGGCAGTTACCGCTGATGGGGAAGGACAATGGTATGGTCCGGTGAAAGCCGCAAACGGTATGGTTAATTTTGCTTCCTACGAGCAAATAACCCCGTATCCCGCCAAGCCATTCATGGTGCCCGTCCGCGCGGGAACCGGCATTGCGGTGAATATTGCCAGTGCCGCAAAAACTCTTACGCTTGATGCACCGGTGCCTGGATTGACCATCACTACACGAAAAGGTCAGGGTACGGTTTGGACGGTATTTATTACTGCTGATAAAACCTTCCTCCCAGGCAGTATTGCTGCCGTCACACTGCGCAGTGAAACCCAGGAAACGTTAAACATCACGGTTAAAGGTGCCAGCCTATGGACTGACGCCTACCGTGTCCGCGGCGTATCGCAGGTTACCCGCTCCAGCATAACCAGCGTCGACATCGATTCCACTAAATGTGCCGATGCCACCGCCGGCCAGCCGGTGACCACGCTGGGACTGGGCGGGATAGGAGCAATAACGGAGACTGCGGTGGGCAAACACGGGTATGTCATTCCCAATTGGAATAATAAAGGAATGGTACGCAAAGTTTGCGCACCTTTCACTGATACATTCACAGTTAATCCTTTCGTCAACACTGGGTATTCCTCGCCGAACTTTACTATTGATAAAGTCGCGGGAACCGGCACGAATGCCGTGGTGAGAGGGAATAATGTAGGCGCCAACGGCACGTTAACCTTCCGCACCGGTACTGACCCCGGAGTGCACCACCTGACCATGCTAAGAACAATGCGTTTTTCCGACGGTGCGGCAATGCGCTACACAGTCCACGACCCGGCAACCGACCGCACCTGGTTATTGGCAGAGGCTGCCAGCAGTCAGGGCGCCACCGACCGCGGAGCTGTGCAGTTCGACTTTATCTCAGGGGTAGATGTCACCGTAACCCAGACAGAAGTCTTTCCAGACCCATACTGTCTCGCAAACATCTCCGCAGTATTCCTTGATTAAACCAGTGAAAGAGACTATAGAAAACCTGACACATAGAGAACCTGTACCCAAATAACAGGTCTAAAATCGGCATTTATTTCCCCTATTCGTCGATTATTTACTGTAGTAGGAGGAAATACTTCATGTCAATGGATCAGCGTTTTACGCTCATTTTAATGAATGTTTGCTAAATCGAGATGCAGTGAAAGAGAGGTTATTATGTCATTTTTGCAATTTTTTCAAGTAATAAAAATTCTCTTATGATACGCTGCTAATCAAACATTGTAATTTCTCTCTCAAATTAGGCTTTTTAGACATTCTATATGGAGAAAATAAATATGCGGAGGGGGAGACACAAAACGTATTAGAAAGCATATTTGACAATAGGTCATCTATTTGGTATATAATCTTGTGTGGTGAATAAGATGAAGAAAAGTACTAATATTGTTCGAAACGGGCAGTGCCTTACTGGGCGTCCGGTTAGACTGCAGGATATCGCGGATCACTTAGGCATCAGTAAGTGTGCCGTTTCGCTGGCGTTGCGCGGACGTGAACCGATTAGTCTGGCAACGCGTGAATTGGTACAGGCCACGGCGACCGCGCTGGGCTATCAGGCAAGTGCGCACGAGTCAGCGCGTCGTCTGTCGCTGCAAAAGCAGGGAAAGTCGCATATTAACCACATTATCGGTCTGTTCATGCTCACGCCAACTATTGCTATGAATTACTTTGGTCATATCTACCATGGCGTGCTTAATGGGCTTATGGATGAGGAATTTGGTCTTCTTACTCTGCATTCCACCAGCTACATAACTGCACCTGATGAAAGCTCGCTCTGGTCTATTTTTTCTCGGGGTGATGTGGATGGTGTCATCATTGGCCACGCTGTATCGCTTGATTTAATAGATCGTTT
>JBIJDE010000369.1:0-5230 GCA_044344305.1 Armatimonadota bacterium | reverse complement strand
TAGCAAAGGGCTATGCCTACGCCGAACAGTTGGCGCATTAAGGCATTGGTGGTATTTACTATCAACCCTTCTACCTGGTTAACGTCATTAGTAATTCGCGACAGCAAATCACCAATACGTTTATTGCCATAGTAACTCAGCGACAATGCCTGAAACTTTTCATACAGTTTCATACGTAACGCGTGTAATACCCGCTGCCCGGCGATGCTCATCCAATATCCACTTAACGAGCCTATAACCTGACCGACAACGATGATGGCGACATAATAACCGATAGTTTCCGCCAGTTTGTTATATTGTTTACCGCCGATTATGGTATCTATAGTATATTGAAATATACGCGGAGGCTGCTGGCCAAGGTATACACCGATTAAGGTACAAATAAGACCTACTGTAAGCAACGGCAAAATTGGTTTTGCCAGAGGAATACATTTGCGAAATGCTGTCCAGGGGTCTTGCGCCCGTCGTGGACCAACTCCCCCGCCTCTACCACCGCCACCACCCGGCCCGCCGGGACCACCATGAAAACCATGCATCAGCAGATACCTTCTTCCATCCGGTTATCCAGTGCCACCCGCAATATTTCCATAGCTTTAGATACCGTTTCCCTGTCTGTTATGTTCAATTTTGACAATAACCTGGTTAACCGTTGTTGGGTCGCCTGCCATACAGAATCCAGAGTTGATATCCCCAATTCGGTAAGTTTTATCATAATTTTACGACGGTCTACCGCGCTGTATTCACGCGATACCATACCATGTTTCACCAGCACGTCTACCAATGCCGATGTCGATGCATGGGTAATATCCATGTGTTCCGCCAAATGTGAAAGAGATATATCGGGGTGATGGCGCAGTATACGCATAGTACGAAATTGGGTCATAGTCAATTCAGCCGGCTGATGCCGCCGCATTTCGCGCCGCATAACCCGCATCAACATCATCACCGTTTCCATAACAGTACCAGCAAATTCATCGCCCATAGATTTAGTTAGCTTATCTAATGATTTCATGTACTAATTATAGCGGTAGTTAAGTAATATGTCAAGGATGGGTGGCAGTAAATTTATTAACATGGATGGGCAGGATAGGCAGGAAGAAGTTTATTATCGGTCGGATACAACATATCGGACTGATCGGTCATATCCGCCGGATCAGTCCAATAAAAAGTGGTCTTAATTACTTCCTCACAAACGTCCCTGCTCCCCAGGTGCTGTCGGGGGTGCGCCAGTCGGGTTGCCACCATAGTTTGTCGCCACGGAAGCCTTTATAATCATCGTCTAAATCATTCACCACTACGTTAAGGCGTATGCCATCCCACTGTTTTCCAGATTTTTCGTTAATATATGCGATTGGAATGGCTATTTCGGTATTGTGACCGGTTGGAGTAGCAACACATATTGCTTTTGTTCCTGCTGGTAGTTTTGCCGCATTATATGCGGTACGGGTCTCGCCGGTATTGGCCGGGCTCATGGCTATCAGCAGGATATCTTCGAATTCTCTGCCTTGTCCGAATAGCCTTTCTGCTTCGGGTCGGGCATCAAGACGTATTTCTACGCCATCCTGGAACCACGGGTCTTTGTCTGCCGCGCTGTTTATAAATTCATCGGTTGTCTGTATGGCAATGTAAAAGAAGTTGGCGTCGTATTTGCAGTCAAACCAGTACGAAAGATCTGCCGCACCTTTCCATGCGGTGGCATCGGCAATATTTACAGGTTTATCGACTGAAATAGATAGTTTTGACCAGTCGGACAGGTTGCCGTCGATAGTTATCGGAGTTTTAGCAGCATAACATGACTGTTGCGACTTTTGAGGAGAAACTGTTATTTTCTCAACTATTTTTTGACCATTATATGTTGAGGTAATAGTGGTATTACCTGCTTTTTTGGGACGTATTTCATTATTCACATTATTCATACTGACAATGTTTGTGTTGGCAATTTTAAAATCTGCCGTACAATCGGTAAGCCGAAACCAGCCATCATAAACGGTTTCCAGAATCGGATGTGCCGGACGGGTCAGATTTATATTACCACTGGTTTCTGAATCCATGTCAGTAATTTCAACGCTGGTCAATTTCGGCGTCTTGCTGCGCAGCATGAAATATAGCGCGGATCGCAGGCGGCGGGTACAGTCAAACTTTTCGTGACCGTGATTATGACCGGTATAAAAAGCAATATTGTCATTTGGGACAAATCCCCGCGCTACCAGCTTGCGATAGCCGGCGTAGGCTTCTTTGTAAATGAAATCAAACTCGCGGGAACCAGCGTCAAGCCATATTCGCGCCTTTGGCATTAGCAGTTTCTGATTATATAATATCGCTTCCAACTCTTTCCCGACGTATGGCGCAAAAAATGGTGGTGATTGGCAAATCCCCATCCCGAAAGTTTCCGGGTGCATGTAAGTCATCCAGAATGAACCCGCGCCACCTGCAGAAAATCCGGTAACACCGGTAGAAGCCGCGTCAGGACGAGTACGGTAGGTTTTATCTATCATTGGCTTTATCGTCTTGGCGAGATATTCATAATAGCCTTCCGATTTTGTTTTAAAAATTTTCTCTACAAAATCATCACTTCGTGGACCACCTTCTACCATGTTTCTTTGTTTATAAGTCTGCCCATCAATACAATAATCAGTGGAACGATTACCAGGAATATTTTTACCATTTGCGTCTTTTGAATTGTGAATAGCAACGAATATGACAGGTTCAATCAACCCTTCGTGAACCAACTGGTCAGCCACCATTTCATAAGCGATAGTACCGCGCATGTCATTTTGGCGAGTTAATAAAGTTGATTCGCCATCTAACAAATAAAATACCGGATAACGCCTATCGGTAGAATTATAACCAACAGGAAGACAAATAGTGACAGCGTGTGGACCGCTTGATTTGCCGCCATCATCGATTTGCGGCATGAAAATATAACGCGAATTAATTGCAGATAAATCCGCAGATGGTACAGGAATCTCAGCAGCAAATATAGCATTAACCAGCAATGCCAAAACGAAACAAGATAATAAACGAACGAACATTAACGAACTCCTTATAAACCGGTTAAATAGTTGCACAGTTATATTATAGCAAAATGGTGAAGAAAAGTTTCATGGATTTTGAAATTAACATGAATGTTTTTCATCGGTCGGATATGATCAATTCGACCGATGATAATAACTTCATTCACCCCACCCATATTACCCCCTCAAAATCCACCATTAAATATATTCTTTCTCCAATACCGGCGAATAAATGTACTACTTGTACCTGATAGCCATACAAAGGTATAATATAGTTGTCAGTTTTATAGTCATTGCTGATTTTCTGAGGGAGAAAGGAAAGAATATGTGTGGAATAGTTGGTTATGTTGGCGATAAAAATGCTACCAAGATATTAATTGATGGGCTTAGTAAGTTAGAATATCGCGGTTACGACTCCGCGGGAGTTGCTATCTATTGCGAAGGTGCTATCTCGGTTACTCGCCGACAGGGGAAATTAAAGCGGCTTGCCGACGAATTAGAAATAAATCCGGTGTCTGGAAACCTGGGTATTGGACATACTCGGTGGGCAACCCATGGCGCGCCGAATGACGATAATGCACATCCACACGTTGATTGCACCGGCACTATTACCGTGGTGCATAACGGAATTATTGAAAATTATATGTCACTTCGTGAAAAATTGCAGGCAGAAGGTCACAAGTTTACCTCGGAGACCGATACCGAAGTAATGGCGCACCTTATTGAAACAAATTACAAAGGCGATTTTTACGAAGCAGTTCGCCAATCTTTGCTGATGGTGGAAGGTTCATACGCACTGGTTGCCATGCATAAAAATCATCCTGACAGAATTATAGTAGCTCGATTGCAAAGCCCGTTAATTATTGGTCATGGCGACGGTGAAAACTTTGTAGCGTCTGACGTGCCGGCTATTTTAGCCTACACACGCAAAGTTACTTATTTAAACAATGGTGAAATAGCAGTTTTAACAAAAAATGATGTAAAAATCACCAAAATGGATAATAGTCCGGTAGAAGTAAAAACAGCAATAGTACAATGGGATGCCCAGGCAGCGGAAAAAAGCGGTTACAAGCACTATATGCTGAAAGAAATTTTCGAGCAGCCAGTGGCATTGACGGAAACATTGCGCGGACGTATGAACGAACACCGCAACGGTGTGGTACTTCCTGGTTTCCACATGACTGATGCAGAAATAAACGCAATATCGAAAATTGTCATCATCGCCTGCGGAACCGCATACCACGCCGGTATGGTTGGAAAATATGCAATCGAAAAGTTGTCCCGCATTACTGTTGAGGTTGACGTCGCTTCTGAACAGCGTTACCGCGACCCGATTATCGATAAAAACACCCTGGCAATTATCATCAGTCAGTCCGGTGAAACCGCCGATACCCTGGCTGCCTTGCACGAAGCTAAGTCAAAAGGCGCGCATATTCTCGCCATTACTAACGTGGTAGGCAGTTCGGTAGACCGCGATTCCCACAGCGTATTATATACCTACGCCGGGCCGGAAATAGCCGTTGCCAGTACCAAGGCATACACCACCCAGGCAATGTTGATGAGCTTAATAGCGTTGTATCTGGCTGAAAAACGCGGACAAATATCAAAAGAAAAAGCCACTGATTTGATTGAAGCTATGCAACGCCTGCCAGAACAAATGAAACAGGCTACAGAGCGATTAGCAATAATCCAGAAATATTCCGGCAAGTTTTATGGCGTTCACAGTATGCTATATCTGGGCAGAGGCAGCAATTTCCCCACCGCTCTGGAAGGCGCGTTGAAATTAAAGGAAATCAGTTACATCCACGCTGAGGGTTACGCCGCCGGTGAAATGAAACACGGCCCAATCGCCCTGATAACCCCACAATGCCCCACCGTAGCGATAGTTATGCCCGGCGGAGTATATGAAAAGATGCTCAGCAATATCAAGGAAGTTAAAGCGCGATTAGGTCACGTCATCGCCGTCGCGGTGGATGACGACCTTGAAATAGAGAAATACGCCGACGACGTAATTCGCGTTCCCCGCACCGACGAAATATTATCACCAATCCTGGCGGTAGCCCCGCTGCAATTACTGGCATATTACTGCGCGGACTACCTGGGATTTGACGTAGACCAACCAAGAAACCTGGCGAAGTCGGTTACGGTGGAATAGGGAGCAGGTTTTTTTATTCTAAAATATCATGTAGGGAACGCCGTCCCCGGCGTTCCGCACA
>JBIJDE010000368.1:0-5259 GCA_044344305.1 Armatimonadota bacterium | reverse complement strand
CAAAATCTTGCGTCTCTACGACGACCACATTCTTTCATTTAATGTTGTTTCTGGTGAGTGGTTTGTTAATAAATATATCGCTATGTAGCGATGTAATTTTAAATGCATCTTGCCCCACCTTTAAACACATTTTGTAAATGTAGTTTTGACCCCGGATGGGGTCAGATATATATAGTATTGAAACTAACAAAAGCTAATCGACCCCAGAGCGGGTCGGATATTATTACCCGCAATTCTTCATTTTTATATAGATGGTCAGTATCATGTTCAAATCAAATATTTTTTTCGTAAAATATAATTCCAACTCTGTTAATATGATCAATCAGGTCAGGATTTGATATGTTTTCAAATATAGATAAATCTATTTTATACGGTAAAAGTAAATCATCCAGTTCGTTTTCTATCTTATAGATTGTTTTTAAAGTTAATGCATTTCCCATTACAGTTAAATCAATATCGGAACCATTTTTATAATTACCTTTCGCACGAGAACCATACAGAATGGCTTTCGTAACATCAGGAGAGTTTGATAATACTTTTTCCTGGGTATGCGCTTGACTACCACAGACACTACCTGTAGTATTTAGCTCATGGAAATATACCCGAAAAATCAATCCGAATTTGACAGGGATTTTGATAATGAAGATCTTTGTCGGAATTATCTGGTAGCTATTCGTTGGCCAGATGGCTTTATTTGCCCACATTGTCAACAGAAAAACGGGAAAGAAATCTTGCCAGGTCTTTTTAAATGTGGAACGTGTCGTTCGCGTGTTTCTGTTACAGCAGGAACACTTTTTCAGGATACACGTTCACCATTACGTACTTGGTTTCAAGCAATTTGGTATGTCACCGGACAGAAAAATGGTGCCAGTGCGTTGGGACTCCAGCGTATATTGGGATTCGGAAGTTACCACACTGCTTGGGCATGGTTGCATCGTATTCGCCGTGCAATGGTTCGTCCTAATAGGGAATCACTATCTGGAGTTGTGCAAGTTGACGAAACCTATTGGGGCAGTGAGCAATCTGGAAAACGCGGACGTGGATCTGAAGGGAAAACACTATTATTTATCGCAGTTGAGCATACAGGGAACAGAATTGGACGTATTCGTGTCCAGATTGTTCCTGATGCTTCAGCAGAAAGTTTACGTTCGGTAATTCGTCAGAATATTGATGAGGGCAGTACGGTTGAAACTGATGGTTGGAGAAGCTATTCCTTTCTTTCCAATGAAGGATATCAACACCAGGTGATTTCATCAGGTGAAGATGCGATTGAAGCCCAACTTCCCAAAGTTCATTTAGTTACATCTTTATTAAAAAGATGGTTGTTAGGAACTCACCAAGGCGGAGTTCAGATAAGTCACCTTGAATATTATTTAGATGAGTTTACTTTCCGATTTAATCGTCGCACATCTCATTCAAGGGGGAAATTATTTTTTCGAATTATAGAGGCTGCCGTCGAAAAGGATCCACTGACGGAAGAACAGTTAAAAGGGAAACGGAAGACTATACCGGAACCCCATATATAGTGTCCGTGGTAGTGAAGTGCATACCCAGGTACTTTTTTTATTTTTTCGATAGTGGTAACCGGTAAACCATAAGTCATAATTATTCATTATCCATTAGCTTACTAAAAGTTGATTGAAATTTTATGAACTATGCAAAGTATGAGTTTATAATCTCATTGGCAACTTCTGCTGCTGTTTTTTCGTCATACAGATGAGTGGTTAGATATCTGCTTTTTATCATGTTCATCCATACCTCGCCATCTTCTATTAATTCTGCCTTAAATGCTTCCCTTGTTGCATCTTTGGATCCATACATTTTATTTTCGCCATGCTGTTCCAGAAAATCTTTTATTGTATTCCATGCTAATTCGTGGGTATATTCAAAACCTCGAATTAATCCCTGCTCTTCAAGTTCTGACAGTTTTCTTTCTTTTGATAACTCTACAGCTTTTGTTAACTGAGAGAATGCTTTATTAAAGTTATTAAATCTTTGTATCCAGCAGATATCTTGTTTTTCCATAATGGTATATCTCTTTGACACTCTGAATTTTATCAACAATTAACTGTAAAGTCAAAATATGGCAAGATTTTAGCTGTTGTTAATAAGCTATCATTTTACATCGATTGATAGGCAGTTAGCAAATCACAACACCACGTTAAATAAAACTGTCGCTGTTAAGTTTATCTACATCATAATCACAGCTCAGCGGGGAAGTTGAGTACAACATCTCCCTAAAAAGTCTGTTAGTGATATCCTTAATTTTTTTAGTCGAATTAAATTGCTAACCACCTAATCCCCTAACCAAATAACGCAGTCACCTTCTGCAATTGCTTAATAATTGGCAATGCGTTCGGGCATTTGATTTCACATTCGCCACATTCGGTGCATTTGTCGGCGCGTTCTTCTTCTTTCATACCGTTGTACTGACCACGGGCTACTTCCTGCAGACCGTAGACATTTGCGAGATTGTACAGGTTGAAACATTGAGGGATATTTACACCATGTTGACATGGCATGCAATAACGACATCCGGTGCAGAATTTGTCACCAAGGGATTTAAACTGGTCGAGTATCTCTAATTGACGCAAGTGTTCTGCTATAGTTTGTTCTTTAATTTCTGCGACTGCATTTACATTTTCTTCGACATTCGCGATAGTATGCATACCGGAACAAGCGGTGGTGATGCCCGGGTTTGCCAATACAAATCGCAGAGCTATTCCTGCGGTAGAGGTAACCGCGCCATCCGGCAGCAGTTTTTGTAATTGTGTTGACGGCTTACCTAATATTCCCCCGCCTACCGGGTTCATCGCCACTACGCCAACGCCTAATTCCTGCGCCACAGCAATTGTTGGTTCATACGCGCGGTTCAGCAAATGATACGACACTGTCATGCTTTCAAATAATCCAGTGCGTAATATCTGTATAAAGTTCTCCGGCGAGTCATGCCCAGTAAATCCCAGATGCTTAATAAGACCCTCATCCATCGCCTTCTCAATAGCTTCCAATGCCCCACCCTTTTGAGTCAAATATGGCAAATTTTCAACGGATAACCAACCAACCTGCAGCCAGGTTACCCTGTCCAGACCCAATACCGACAATTGGCGTTCCAATTCTTTTCGATAAGTATCAGCAGTGGTTTCCGGTCCGACACCAATCTTGGCCGACACCATCACTTTGTCCGCAAATCCCTTCACTCCAAGCCCGGTTTTTTCCTGGCAGCGACCATTACAATAAAACGACGCTGTTTCAAAATAGTTGATTCCATTCTCGATAGCGGCATGAATAACCCGGGTTGACTCCTCATCATCATCCGGCAAATGTCCGCATCCAAACGACAACTCCGAAATCATAACCCCTTTGGGGCCTAAAGGACGATAACGCATAACATTCTCCTACCGCAAATATTAACCGGTTTACACCTGGCTGTAGGATATTTCTATATGGTTAGTCTGAATCCTTTCTAATAATCACATTTGAAGAAGCAAAGTTTAAAGGGTGAAGAGTAAAATATTTTCAATGATAGAGAAGATCGTAATTAATTATCTGAACCACAGATTAGAATGATTTCGTATGATTAAATGATTTTTATTAGCACCGATTGCGAAATGAATGATAAAGTAATTCTAAAATTTTAAATATTTTCTCGTAATTCATTTTTTTGACATGATTAACAAGATTTAATTTTTGCGAAGCAAAACAAATATCCTTCCCATCCTGCCCATCGATGTGAATAAATTCGTAATTCGTAACTTCCTTCACTTTTTCTTAACTTCAATCTTATCTATCCATAGCAATACAATATTGCCGGTCATTTCTGTAGAAATTAGCATTTCAATTTCTCGTGATTCGTCTGTTTTGCTACAATTCAATGTTGTTTGCACATTTACTATTGGTTTTTTAGTTCTGACTGTTTCATTAACCGAATTTCGAATGGCGCAACCAGAGCAATGAATTGATCTGCCACAGCCGCCGGGGAGGCGGGAATAAGCACATTCAAATACATTCCCACCTAATTCTCCATAAATATCATCTATTTCTTTGCCGATAATATTTAGTGCTGCATTATTTGCAAATACAGTCCTGACATCTTTTGTAACTACCATTACCGGCAAATTTAGCGCGCTAAGGTATACCTTTAATGGTACACCCATTTGAAAATCAAGGTTGTTTTCACAATCTTCGCAGATGCCATGAGATACTTTTATATCATTTTCATCATCAGGTGCGCATAATTCTTTTTTACACCAGGCACAAATTCTTTTCATGTTAATAACCTTAGACAAGCCGCGACAATGTATATCAATGCAATTTACTTTAATCAGTATATAAAGTAAATTTGAAAAAATATATAATAATTTTTCTTATTTTCGAAAAAACATGAAATAATTTATTAACAGGAATATTGCTGTTTTTAACGAAAATATTATTATGATTAATAAACATTATGATTTAATCGTCATCGGTGGCGGCAGCGGTGGATTTGGCACAGCTTTTGCAGCCACGAAACGTGGTTTGCGAGTGCTGCTTGTTGAGCAGGGACCAATGCTTGGCGGTACGAGTACCATGGGGGGAGTCAACACCTGGGAACCAGGCATAGGTGGTCCGGTGATGGCGTTGGAATTATATGAGCATCTTTCAAAATTCCCCCATTCTATCGGCATCAGTCGTACTGTTAAATATTGGACTGGCGACCAACCTTGGGGGTTGTCGCGAATTGATTCTACATTAACATACGCTGACACTACTCGCCGGGCAGGATTCGGAGCAGACCGTTGGTTTCGCGTTACATTTGAACCATATTTAATGGCGATAGCAATGAATGAATTACTGACAGCAACGGGCAAGGCAGATATCCGGCTTAATACCAGATGTGTAGAGGCTGAGAAAATTGGCAATCGAATATCATCAATTATTATTATTGATAAACATGGTAAAGAACAAAGAGTCACCGCAAATTATTTTGCTGATGCCACCGGACAAATAATTCTATGCAAAACTCTTGGATGCAAAACTTACCTGGGTGTCGAACCAACTTCTCTATATAATGAACCATCTGCTCCAGAACAACACCATGACCAATTGAATGGTGTTACCGTTTCTTTTCGCGTCAAACCAGTTGATTACCCGAGTATAGAACCGCTGCCTGCTGGCGTCCCAGATGAAACGCGAACAGGAACATGTTCAATTACCGAATACCCAAATGGCGACCTGAACATGAATAGTTTGCCATTGATGGAAGGATGGGAATACCAT
>JBIJDE010000365.1:0-5287 GCA_044344305.1 Armatimonadota bacterium | reverse complement strand
CCTGTGACATACTGCATATATTGCCCCAACTTCAGGGTGATTTTGCCATCTTTTGTGGTTACAGTTTTACTGTTCCCCTGCCAGTCGGTGATAGTGACGACTTTTGTATCAACGGTTAGGATAATATTTTTCTCACCTTCGATGCTCCAGGCGGCGATGACCGGTTTGCCATTTGCCGCGAATAACTGCGCCTGGGCGATGCCATCCGAAATTGGACCGACATATAAGGCGTCTTCTAACAGTTTGCTGGCGGCAGCATACGCGAAATAAGCCGGCCAGGGGCCTTCCTGCTGGCCACGCAACAGGTAAGATGGGTCGGTATCGCTGTAGCATTCAAACCAGGTAAGGCGGTCAAGCCCGGCAGCCATCTGGCTGACATATATTCGCGGCAGCAACTTTGCCCCGTCTTCCGGCGTTCGGTTTGCCAAGCCCCATAATCCTTCTTCGGTATTCAACAGCGGTTGTCCCGGATATTTTTGGTCGCGGATTTTCGCCAGTTCCTTCACCATCACTGCTTTGCTTTCAACTGCGCCGTTTATCGGCATGTTATCCCAATTTATAATTGTTGAGCCGGGATAATGAATCGGCACGCCATCGGTAAATCCCGCCGCGCCTTTATCAGCAAGGTCGCCCATGTCCCGCGCCGATCCGGCGAAACCATCGCAAATTACCGGAGTATCGGGGTCTAAAGATTTGGCGATGGCATAGGTCGCTTTCAATGCGATGACATATTGTTCGTAGCGATATGGACCTGGAACATGCCAGAAATAGTTCGGTTCGTTCCAGCATTGCCACATCTTCGCCGTGCCTTTGTACTGGTTTATGACCGTGGCGAGGTAATTGAAAAAGTTATCGTATCCGGTTATCCGACAACGCGCGAAGCCGCCATTTAGCCATGGTTCGCCGTAACCGAGAATAACCATTGCCGGCATGGCATGCTCTTTATAGAAATTCAATGCATCCGCCGGCTGCAGGTGCCATTCTCCTGGTTTTGGCTCAACATCATTCCAATATACCGGGTTGTGGTTGCGGTTCAACCCGCCACCCATGCGGCGAATCAATTCGGGGTTGCGTTCCATTCGTACCGATCCAAAAGCGGAATAAGGGTGAAAATCATTGCCGCGCGCCGCAACACGACCGCCGAATAACCTTTTTGCCATCAGGACATTCTCATCCTGTTTCGCCTGTATATCAATGGTGTAATAGCCGAAATCTTTCGCATCTCCCAGTGACAGTGGTGCAGACTGGCTGGCAAACGCGGCAACGGTGCGAACTCCCTCATGACTGGCAATAATATCACCTGCCAGGTTACGTACTGTGGCAATTAATTTAACCTGCGCCGGTTCATTTTTGAAATTTGTCAGTTGAATATCGACATTTGCGGTTTGATCGCCAACAAAAACATGGCCGGTCTCAGAAGGAAGTATCGCTACCGCCGGGGTGTCTGGTAAAAATGTGCCGTCCTGTGCAAAATGCAGCAAGCGATCGCCAATGCAGGAAAGGTAAAAGTCGCCTTTTTCGGCAACCATAATTCCGCGGATATCAGTGGCGTAACCGGGTGCGTTATCCGGCTTTTTGGCATCGCGCGGGGAGATATTCATCTTTATGCCATTTTCGCGCATGTAAGGGGCTTTTGCGGTGAATGGCAGCGGTTCGCCATCCGGTGTCAGCCGCCACACCCATATTCCATTGATGCCATAAATAGTGCCATCCGGCGCGATGTGTAGATATCGTGGTGTCGACTTAGTTGATATTTCCACGTCGCCGGTCTGTGCGTTAATGCGCGTCAATGGGCAATTACCACCCACCCACAACCCGCCTTCTTTGCCAAACCTTAAAAATTCCGGACGAATCCCTTTTGGAACAGGCAATGTGCGCAAATATTTTCCGGTAGAATTAAAAACCTGGATTTCTGGTGTCGGATCAATTCGGCTCAGGTAGATATTGTCCTGTTTATCAATGGTAATTCCACCCCAATTTGCGGCAAAACCCGGTTGTTTCACCATCTCCTCGGCATCATAATCCTTGCTGCCGGCACCGCCGCCACCCGGCCCGAATACATAACGTTTTTTGCCCTTAACGTTCATATCCATTCGCACTCCCAATAGATTCTTAAATGTGCTGGGGTAGGGGCATTTCAGGTAGTCGGCGTTATCTGTCCACACTGCCGGGTTGCCATCAGGGCCGAACTTGTAAATACCGCCACGGGTCATGATATAAAAATTATCTTTGCTGTCCACTGCGCCGTCATAACATTCTGCCGGGTCGCTGGCCTGCCCCAACGATCCTTTTGGGTAAGTTTCCTCCAATACCCAGGTCGGCGAGTAGCGTCGTCCCCGCCACGCCATCCGGTCAGATACCAGGTAGTTGCCATGACTGTCGCGAATAGTGCCATGAAAATACGGAATCAAACGGCTTTGTTCCGCCACCGCACCGGCAGGTTGCAGGTTCAACGTGACATGCGCCAGTGATTTCTCCGCCACGACTTCGACAACATACTGTCCGGGTAAATCACCGGGAATCTTTTTGTCGGCAGGCTTCTTAACTTTTAATTCCGCACCCGGCACCGCCGTATCAGGTTTCTGAATATCGCCAAGCTTGCAGGTATACTCCTGATTCCCTGCCTTACCGGCAGGCACAACAAATTCTGCGACCTTGGTTGAAGGATGGGCATACCACCGCGTACCAATGCCATAAGGCAAATTGCTGTAAATGCCAATAGTAACAGCCGCCGGCGCGGAGAGGGAGTAATTAATAACAACGCTTTCCCCCATTGTCAGCAATCCGTCAGTATTCGCGACCATTGGCTGGTTAGCACTGAGATTGTTTACAACTATAGGAATTGGATTTCTTGCGGCATTAGCCGAAACGAAAAATGCAATAGCCAACAATAATATAAACGGCTTCATCAGCCTGATAGAATTAATATACACAAACACATCCTCACAAAATTAATCTGCCATCAATTTTGATGATAATATTACTGTTACACCGGTTGTGTCAATGGAAGGAATTATCTTGCAAGTTCAAACCTCAATCGAACAATATTTTCCTTCCTTATAAATAAACTCATACTTGCCATTGCCAATTTCAAACATTTTACTGTTATATCCTTCAGGTTTGCCCCATAGCATTACTGAAGCATGAGTATTTGCCGGCAGGGATATTCTAAGGTGAATTTTGTCGCCTTTTCTGTGCCAGCTTGATGTTATTTTACCATGAAGGGTATCAATGGATGCGCGTGCCCATTTTAAATCTTCCGGGGTATATGGGTTTATCAACACATGGGTATAACCAGGTGAATCTGGTCCAGGAGATATTCCAGCTATATTAAAATATAACCAATAATCCAGCGGAGATGCCAGCGCGTGGTGATTCCACGAGCCGGTGCCATCCCAACATTCAGGAATGGTGGTTCTGTCTTTTACAATGAATTGCCAACTCGGGTAATCTTTTAACTGAGCCATTTTCCATATAACATTATGGCGTCCGTGCGAAACAAGGGTTGATATCAAAAAAAATAAACCGGCATATCCACTGGTTGGATGCCAGTTATTCTGTTTAATACTTTCAATTAAGCCCAGAAATAGATCATCATTTAATTTCCCTGAGAGAGTATTCAAATAAAGTGCCCATGCCTGTGAAGACTGCTCACCGTTATCATAATGTTTTCCATTAAAAAATGCTTCATTATAAGCATTAACAATTTCTTTTCCTAAATCCAAATAATATCCCGCCCTGTCTTCGCGATTGAGAATACAACTGATTTCAATCATCGTCATCACAATATTAATATAAAACGCGGTAGATATCGAGTTCGGCAAACCGCTACGTCCTTCGTGTCCTTCCGCGACGGCCAGGTGGTCTCCCCACTGCGAACGTTGGATATGACCGGCGGGTAAATCATCCCAACCATCGGTAAATCCCAACGGGTCGGTGCCAATTGGTCGCTGCAGGAATGACGCGCGTCCCTGGGTTTTAAGATATGCGAGATACGTTTCCCATGATTCGTAATGGTCTTCCAGAATACGCCGGTCGCCTGTAAAGCCATATTGCCATAATGGAATTAATAAATAGGCGGCAGACCACACCAGATCTTCTTCCAGCCCGGCGCGGGGAACTATCATATCCGTCACCCCGGATGGCAATTGGCAATCCTGAAAATCGCCAATCCATTTGCGGTAAAGCCGTGCCATGGTGAAGTTATTCATCGCCTGCGGTGCCGATGCCCAGGCGTCAGCTCCCCAGCCTAATCTCTCCGCTCTCTGAGTATCGTCTGTCGGAACTCCCATTTGAAGGTTGCAGCGTTGCGACTGTACCAGACAGCGATGGACATGCATGATACCCGGGTCTGAACAGGAAAACTCGCCGGCGGGGGCGATATCGGCATGTACAAAACAACCGGTTAGTGAATTAATAGTAGGAGTTCCGGGGAATCCTGTCACCTCTACATAGTTAAATCCGCAATAGGTGAACCGCGGTTCGTAGGTTTCCTCGCCATTGCCGGATATGGTATATTTCAACGCTGCCCGGGCATTGCCGATTGTACCGGTATCAATTGCTCCATCCGGCGACAAACACTCGGAATATCGCATTTGTACGGTGTTGCCGCGCTTTCCGCTTACTTTCAGGCGCACCCATCCAGTGAAATTAACACCCATGTCGTATATGAAAACGCCTGGCGATTGCTCCCACATTTTAACGGGCGCAAACTCCTGTATCACACGGTTGGAAGGTGCCATATTGGCGGCAAGTCTTCCACCTGGCGACGGTACGATATTTGCCGGTGCCCAGTCATCATCAGAAAATTTCGCTTTGTCCCATCCCGGTAGTTCCAATCGCGCGTCATAATCTTCGCCATCGTAGATGCAGTTAAAGGTAATCGGCGACCATGACGATTTCCAAGTATTATCGGTTATGACTTGCGTTGTTGTACCATCGATAAACTCAATCTCCATTTGCAATAATGCGCGTGGCGAACCGTACCACTGGTATTGCCAACCCCAGTAACGTTTCTGGCCATTAAACCAGCCATTGCCGAGAATTATTCCGACGGCATTATCACCACGTTTCAGCATTTCGGTGACATCATAGGTATCATACAATATGCGTTTGCGAAACTCGGTACGGTTTGGCGTCAGTACAGCATCACCGACTTTTTGCCCGTTCAAATGCAGTTCATATAGCCCCATGCCGGTGATGTAAACGCGGGCGCGTTTGATTGTTTTATTGAGTTTGAACTCTTTGCGGAATAGTGGTGCGCTTTGGTCAGGCTCTATTGCCTGTA
>JBIJDE010000364.1:0-5290 GCA_044344305.1 Armatimonadota bacterium | reverse complement strand
GAAAGTCAATAGGATATCTGCCAGAAAGTTGAGTAAAATTTAAAAAAACGCCGGTTTTCAAAAAATGAAAACCGGCGTTGTTAACTATATTTATATAAGGTTTACAAGCCGTATTTTGACATCAAGGCTTTATCAATCACTGATCGGTCATTAGTACTAAGAATAGTGTTGAAAATGATAACTTCAGCAATATTGCCACCCCATACTCGGTTAGGATTTGCTACCAGATTCGGATCGCGTCCAATATAGACACCTGTCCATGTACTTGGCAGGGATGGTGTAGTGGATGCATAATTTGTTGTGTTTTGTCCTTTCCAGGCGATACCATTATAAACTCTATATTTGTTCATGGGACTCAAATAGTTAGTATTCCAATCTGCGTAAGTTAATTGTTTACCGCTGATTCGCATTGAAGTAGTAGGACAGCCATCAACTTCGTTTGCAAGACCATTAGTTCTGAAGTACATAGTTCCATTTTCAAGACGGTACCAGTCATATTCAGGAGAAGAATTATTATTTAATAATCCAGCATAATCCTGTGCTGTTCCTGCTGCTGTATAATTGGCAACTACAATTACTGTACCTGGAGTTATAGGCTTGGGTATTTCAAGATAATCTCCGCTGCCAACAGGTGAAATTGAACCGTCGAAAGTTAATACTGGATTACCCCCAAGTGCATTAGCGGTAACCTTTGGTAGATTTGCTACTGTTGCTGTGGAGCCTTGTTTGGCATCATTTCCGTTTCCGCTTTGGTCTGCCCAAACTGAAACACCTGTACCGTTTAAGGTAATGCCACTATCTGCTTTCAGCCAACATACCATACCATCAATGAAAGGGAAAGGTTTCTGGCTTATTGTCGCTACATGTCCGTCAGCGTATGCCATAATAGCTTGTCCGCTATGACGCATATCAATATTAGCCCCAACAGTTGCAATATTAGTATTTGTTGTTGAATTTACGTTGCCGTCACAAATCAGCCATTCAACAGTTGGATCCTTGAACGTACCAATAGACGCACCACCATTATAAGAATTATAGTCATAGCCAATAGGAACAGACTTTCCTTTAGTTGGACATTGCAATACACCTGGGTCAACAGCGATGTCTTTCCAAATGGAAGTTGTTTGAGGTAGGGTTTCTTCGTGATCCTGGGCAAACATTTGCATGGATGCCACAATCTGGCGCTGGTTGGATGTACAGGTAGTCTGACGCGCCTTTTCACGAGCACGAGCAAACACAGGGAACAGAATTGCAGCGAGGATGGCAATAATCGCAATTACGACCAGCAATTCAATGAGGGTGAAACCTCTTTTAGTGATACGAGTTGACATGATATTTCTCCTTTAATTTTATCGGTGTATATTTTTTTTACCGATAAAAACATTGTATATTTATTTACAACGATTGTAAATAGTACGCGTATGAATAATGAGAAGTTTCATAAACAAGACATTCGCTTTTTTATATATATCGTAGGGGGAATCCCTTGTGGTTGCCTGGTATTACTTGTTATATGTATTTTAAATAAGGAACTGACACCGAGTGGTGAAACCATGATGATGTCAGTCCCATAAGGTTTTGCAAAAGACTTGAAAATCTTTTCATAATTACTGTTACGGAATATTATATTTAAGTTTCAAAAACTGTTCGACGGTTTGGCGGTCTGTTGTAGATAGTGCTGTGCTGTAACACGCCATTTCTGCCACATCAAAGTCGCCGCAATATCCGTTATTATCCTCAGCACTGGCTATTTGGTAAATGCGATTATCGGCAGCGTTCTGAGCATCCACAGTCAGCACCATCCACTGGTTGATGGGTGACATACTGAAAGGATTTACCAATGATGTTCCATTTTTCCATGCTGCTAATGGATATGGATTACCATGGAAACAGGTCTGGCCAGTCTCGAAAAACCAAAGACGGTTATAACCGGGTTTATTTCCCAGCATATTCTTGTAACCGTTAAATACGGCACTGCGGCATTTCCATACAACAAACATTTCTGCTACTTTCGTTTGTGTTGTTGTTTCCAGCATATCATCAACACCGTCAAATGATACTGCCGGGAACCCATTAATTGCATTCATTGTAACTGTCGGTTGTTTGGCAGCATTTGCCTGACTGGCAATTACCGTTGCCGGACTGGTTGCTGACCAGGTTGATACGGGAGCACTGGTATTAGTGATAGCACCTGCTTTAAAATAAAGCGTCAGACCAGCGGTAATCGGCACATCTTCGTCCGCAACACCGGATGATAACCCGGTCGGAGTTCCCTTCCATGCGGAAACGTGACCATCAAGCCAGGATACTATTTCCTGACCAGAATGCCTGGCATCAATATCGGATGGATAATATGCAATATTATCATAAGTTGTTAATACGCCCGATACACCTGCAGCATGTTTGCCATCGGCAGAAAACATTTTTGCTGCCGGGTCATTCCAACTTCCTACACTTTTGTCCATAATTCCTGCATTCAATACATAACCATTCGGGGTAGTTTTCCCCAGGGTAGGGCAAACTAACACGCCCGGGTCAATAGTGAAACTTTGCCATGCCTGTGATGCGAGTGGCAAAGTTTCCTCATGGTCCTGTACATACATCATTGCAGATGCGGCTATTTGTTTCTGATTGCTTGTACATGTAGTTTGTCGCGCCTTCTCACGTGCACGGGCAAATACCGGGAATAGTATGGCGGCGAGGATGGCAATAATGGCAATCACGACCAGCAATTCGATGAGTGTAAAACCTTGTTTTTTTGATTTGTTTAACATAGTTGTCTCCAATGGTAAAAGATGATTTTGATTATAATGATACCGATTATAGATGTCAATAATTTCCTTATTTTCTAAAAAAGTATGGGAAGCTAATTTGCATCCCACACTTTAAAATACAGATTATAAAGTTAATTTTACTGTGTACATCTGAAGTTATCAAGATAACCATGTGCCGAAAAGCGAGTGGCGACGGTAATTCGTCCGACGTCAGCGGTTGAGCATGGGAAAGTCCACGTTCGTTGTATGCCGGCACCTGCGCGCGGTTTAAATGTTATCAATATAGTTGAACCTGTTCGTTGCATTGTAAGATGTGCCCAATTACTGTAGGTCACAGAACAATTTGCTGCGTTATTAGAAAATGGATAAGTGGTACCCATGCCTGTTTGCGATGCTCCGGAGTCAAAACGCCAACTGCCATCATTATGGTGGTAAAATGATGCAACAGCAGTGCCAGTTGCAGTTTGCAATGCAAGAGGTGTAATGGGTGAGCTAGTTACGCTCATATCGCATTCAAATTTAAAATCGCCTTTGAATACATTTTGCGCCGGCAAGGTTAAATACGATGTCGCGCCATCAAGTGCAACCGGGAAAATATGCAATTGACCATTTGCAACACCACCTTGAAATTCAATATTTTTGTTAGTTAACAATGCCGGGAATGTCCAACCTGTGTCAAGGGATGTGCTGGTGAATTGTTCATCATAAACAATAATTCCAACGATATCAGTCAGTGCAACATGGCCATCTGCAAATGCAGCAATAGCTTTTCCTTTGTGACGTTTGTCAATATCAACGCTGGTGTTAAGCACATTAGTCGTGAAATTAGTAGTATCTGCGACAACAGCAATAGCGGTGGGGTCTTCTATCTCGCCAATTGATTTCTCGCTGAGATAACTGTTAAAACCATAGCCGTTAATTACTGTTTTACCTTTTGTCGGGCAGACTAATACGCCCGGATCCATTTTTAAATCATTCCACACATCTGCACTTGATGAATATGATTCGCCGTTATCCTGGCAATACATGGCGACTGATAATGCAATCTGTCTTTGGTTGCTCTGACAGGTAGTTTGACGGGCATTTTCGCGGGCACGGGCGAATACCGGGAATAGTATGGCGGCCAAAATTGCAATTATGGCAATCACGACCAGCAGTTCAATTAATGTAAAGCCGTATTTATATCTTTTCATAATGATGCTCCTTTTATAAAAGCTGTTATTGAATGCACTTTATATTGTCCCAATAGACATGACCGGCACCGCTGAAACGAGTAGAAAAGCCGATTATATCAATATCATCAGCAGGAACAGGCCAACTCCATGATAAGGTTGAACCTGTGGTAATAGGTTTGGCAGTAACTAACATCTGTGTACCGACACGTGTAAAACTGAAGTGTCCCCAGGTGTTATACGGGATAGCATATGCAGTACCTGAGTTGAAAAATAATGTTGGTGTAAAGCCAATATTTGTATTACCTGGAACTCCGGTAGTATAACGCCAGTCATTACCACTGTTATGATGATAAAAACTTAAAATAGTCAAACTATTTTTGCTGTTTTGGAAAAAGATAGGGGTTATTGCCGATGTGGAAATCATCATGTCCATATCCAATCGGAAATTACCACGGATTATATTTTCGTATGGTAAGGTAATAAATGATGTTGCACCATCCTGTGGACTGGTGTATCCATGTAGATAGTAGTTTGTCCCGGAAAGGTCAATTTTTACATTTAAATTAGCAGGTACAGGCGGGAATGTCCAGTTGGAATTCAGTGAAGTTGCACTGTAATTTTCTTGATATGTAACTAACCCCAGCAAATCTGCAACCCCGACATGACCATCTACATATGATGCGATAGCTTTACCGGTATGCGGTCGGTCAATATCTCCACCGGTGCGTAGAATATTGGTTTGAGTATTTAAGGTGTCACTTGTTAATGGAACAGTAGTTGGATCATCCATGCTGCCTAACGATTTTCCTGATACTACATTGCTGTATCCATAAGCATTTACAATACGTTTGCCTTTAGTTGGGCATTTCAATACGTCAGCATCAAGTTTCAAGTCATTCCAAACCGTTGCAGTATTTGGGAAAGTTTCTTCATGATCCTGTGCATACATCATAACGGTGGCTGCAATCTGTTTTTGATTGCTTGTACAGGCGGTTTGTCGCGCTTTCTCACGGGCACGGGCAAATACTGGGAATAGGATGGCGGCGAGAATTGCAATAATGGCAATCACGACCAGTAATTCAATGAGGGTAAAACCTCGATAACGAATTGGTTGTTTAATCATTTCAGACCCCCTTTTTGTAAAGTCGGCATACATGTGTATTCCGGTTAACTTATATTATACAAAATGAATTCTATTTTGTAAATATAGTTATGCAGCTTTAGATTAAGTTTATGTTAATATTAGTGTTAGACCTAAATGAATATGCCAAGTTTTAAGTTTTCAGTTTTTTAGTTTATAAAATTATAAATTTGAATTAAAAAGGGATGTAAGTTGAAATG
>JBIJDE010000367.1:0-5270 GCA_044344305.1 Armatimonadota bacterium | reverse complement strand
TGATTCGTCCATGGTCAGTAAAATTTTACTGTAATGATCATTTATTTTTTGCAGCGGTTTTAATTCCCGTTGCAAGGTTTCCGGTGAAATAGTGGTTTCTGAAACCTGGTAATAACTCTGAGTGTTATAATTAATGGCAACGAAATCAATCTCGCTGTCTTGCATCTTGCCGATACTCACCTTATTTCCGCGCCGGATTAATTCCAGGTATACTACGTTCTCCAGCATTCTGCCAAAATCAGCATCTTTCTTACCCAATACACATCTTCTTAGACCCAAATCAACAATATAATATTTGCATAAGGTTTTAAAATGTTCTTTCCCTTTAATATCAAATCTGTCAGCTTTATAGAAGATAAATGAATCAGTCAATGCCTTAAGGTAATGTTCTATTGTTGCTGATGTTGTTTTAGTACCAGCACTTACCAGGCTGTCCGCAATTTTTTTCGGTGATATGATATTGCCAATATTTTCCACCATGAATTTTATTACTTTTCCTAATAATACCACATCATGAATATTGTTTCGTATTATCACATCTTTCAATACTACTGAATTGAAGATACCTTCCAGATATTCATTTAGTATCTGTTCATCATCAATATATATAGTATACGGCAAACCACCAGTGCTTAAAAATTGGCCGAATTTTTGCCGGCTCCCGGAATTACCGACTTGATTATATTCAGCAAAAGAAAGCGGTAAAATAGATATTTCAATGTATCTGCCACTCAGCAATGTTGCCAGACTACCGGATAATATTAAAGCATTTGAACCAGTTATATATAAATCAACATTTGGTTTTATAAATAAGCTGTCAGCAACCTTTTCAAAATCAGTTACCAGTTGAATTTCATCAAGAAATATATACATCCGTTTATCAGGAATTATTAACTTGGTAATATAACTGTATAAAGCCTTATAATCCAGCAAATCTTCATATTGTAAATCTTCAAAGTTTATAGATATTATCTGCTCTTCTGCAACTCCCTGCGTTAACAACCTATCACGAAACTGCCCGAGTAAAGTAGATTTGCCACACCTGCGAACGCCAGTAATAACCTTTATAATTTGCTTATCCTGTAATTTTTCCAGTTTTTCCAGATAATCAATTCTTTCTATCATTTCCCACCTCTGAAACTTGTTTTATATAGATATTCTATCTAAAACAGTCAAAAATGTCAATAGTTTTTATCTTACAAACCAAAAACTTTACAAATTTGAAGACTTTTTATTTTACAAACCAAATACTTAACAAATTTAGAGACTTTTTAGCTTGCAAACCAAAAACTTTAAAAGTATAATTTTATGATCGTGTGTATCCAGATTTCTGAAAGGATGAGCAAGATAAAAAATCTATCCTGTCCATCCTGCCGACTTGTCCTCCATAGCTTTAGCGAAGGAGGAGCCATGTTAACTAAAACTTCACCATTGCCTGTGCCGGTGCTGTCGGTAATTCCGGGTATGTCCATTCGCTGATATCTACTGTATGACTGCCTTCTGTTACGCCGAAGGCTACACCGAACTGCGGCGTCAATGTACCTTTTGCTATGGAATGGTCATCTGCCCAACCGGCATACCAGCGGTCGCCATCCATACGGAACATTGGTCGGGTAATTTTTTCCGGCCAAGTGGTGGCGATGGTGCGGGTTTTTCCTTCTACTTTACCGGTTATTTTATCCGCGGTAAAGGTAAGGTCGTATGGGCCAACCCCGCGAACGCCTACATTGCCTACGCTAATTTTAGCATAATTGTTATCTGCAACTATTATCCGTACTGACTTAGCATCTGAATATACCACTGCTTTGTTAGCATCTATTTTAACATTTCCATCTACAGCAATGACATCTGTTGTAGATTTTCCGGCATCTACAATATATTCCACAATATCATCTTTCTGTGCTTTTTGAAGACCGGCAGCAATATCCTTATGACCAGTTAATTGTAATGTTATATTTATTGTTGTTAAAGGTGCTGGAATTACTGATTCACCGGATTTTAGTTCATTTGCGGTGAATTTCTTTTCGAAAGGTGATGAACTGCTGATTATTGTACCTTTATACCCAATCCTGCCATGACCGCTTGTCAACACTAAGGTAATTGTACCATCTTTACCAATACGCACGGCTCCGGCACTGCCTTCAAATAATATCCCGTCAGCATTATAAGTTAATGCTGATGAGGACAGGAAAGTATAATCTGTACCTTCAGGATGTTCTATCTTCACCACACCAGTTGCCAGTGATGTAATAACCGGCGCAGGTTCATCTGCTTTGCGCGGGTAAATTACCCATAAATAGCCAGAACCCGGCGTGCCGGCAATGCGCAGCATGGTATGCTTTTCCCACATGCCATCTTTCGGGTTTGCCGGCAATGCGCTACCATCTTGTTTCACCCAATTTGGCGATATTGGCGCGGTTTTGCTCCACCAGCTTGGTCCACTATAACCAGCCAAAGCAATTGGCTGTCTTTCTTCGTAAAAATCCGGTGTAATTGTCTGGATTTGCGGAAAACGCAGGTCGAGTTTTACCGGCCATTCGGTATCAACCATGATATTGCTGCCGGTGGTTTTCACATTCTCTTTTGTACCCAGCAGGTTAAGGTAGAACCAGTTCGCCAATTTCCCATCACCATTAGTTGAATCATTTATGACGAAATAATTTGGGCTATCCGCATTGTCCCCCTTCATAAACATCACCTGGCGATTCCAGTCGAATGCGCCTTGTTTCTGTTCAATTCCATCTGCCAATTTGCGTAACCCGCCTTTGCCCACCGGCGCGTCGACTACCCCGCCAAACTCTGGCGTTGCGCCGGGATTAATATACCAATCCGGGAAGCCGACGTATGACCAGGCGTAATCCACGCTGTTGCCAAATGTATGGTCAAGTACACTCGCATCGGGCCAGGCATGGGGCATTTTATTTTCGGGATGACCAAATCGCAATGTGTTTTTATCTTCAAACTCTTTATTTTGCACACCCCAATACTGGTATGGCTGGAATGGCAGCAAAGTCGCACCACGGCTCATGAGAATCATGTGTCCCTGATCTTCCGGCCAATGGCTCCAGTTGTTACCACTGCGCAGGAACATATATGTTTCATCCGGTCCCTGATGAGCGCGGAAAATAACACCTACGCCGGGATATATCTCACTCTTTAATTTCGGTTCTTTTGGCGCGATAGCTACCGGAGCAAGCAAGCTGTTCATGCTGTTTACCGGGTCATTCCGGTCATTCGCACCGTTTGCCAGCCACGCCCATACCAGATTTGCCGCCAAATCCGGGTCACGTGGTGCCAATTCTCCCGCCGCTTCTAACAGGCTTTCGCTGTAACCGGGGCCGCTATTAGCCAGACCAGGAAATACCCGGTACTTCCAGCGACTATCCACCGGAGTCAGCAGATTCATATAATACGACCAATCCTGCCTGTCTGCGGCCAATTGATGCTGTGATGTTGTCGCTCCGGCGGTCTGCAATGCCGGTAATACATTCATCACCCTGGAATATCCATGCATGTGATATGCCGCGCCATATTCAAAGAATCCACCGCCGGGTGCTGTTTGCGACACGGCCTTGTATTCCAGGTATTGCGCCATGTGAGTGCGCCATTTCTCAAACATCGGGTGGTCAGGCACCAGTGGCAAGAACGATACCATTGGCGAGAATCGCGCCAGTCCCATATTTGGATTGCCGGAATGCGAGCCATTGCCATAACTGATAATGTCGCCTTCTTCCCATAAGTAGCATATCAATGCCAAACGGGAACGAATCTCAGCACGTACATCCGCCGGCATATTTGCGATTCCCAGCACATCATCGGTGGCTGACGCGGTGATATAATTCGGTGCAGTCCAATGATGACCGGTAGTCGGCGAAACCATAACGTTATTACAAATACTGGCAAGATTTCTTCGTACCATCTTCAAGCGCGTCTGTGCGACATCATCCTTTGCCCCCAAAGATACCATGCCCGTCAACAGCTTTTGTTTAAAAGTATCCGGCAATGCTGAAGCCTGCAAATCTTTTTTATATTTCTCAATATTTTCAGATTTCAGGTAAAGACGAGGATATTTAACCCCGCTGTCTGTCCAGTCAAGCTGGTAATCTTTATATCGATTTAGTCCAACCACACCATAAAACAAGCGTGCCTGATAAAATGGTCCAACATACTGGTTGGATTCACCGCGACATTCCATTGCCGGTTTTGCCAGTACCAATCCCCATTGTCGGCGACCATAGGTCAGCGACTGGCCCGGTTCGTGCTCCTGCATTGAGAATAGCGATGTTTCACTGGTTACTTCGCGCAGCCATGACGCGTTACGGCGGCTCATGGGGAATCTTGCGCGGACATCATTAGTACCCGTGGATTGTATCTCTATGGCGTTCATATGACGCCAGTCACCTTTATGTAGCGGAACGATGCCAGCCATCGGGTAATTTTTCGGGTTTAAGATCCTTGCTGAATCCTGGAACAGACCTAATTGCGATATTGGACCCCATGCGCTATCGGGAATAAGGTACCATGATGGCTTGGATTTCAACTTCTCCAAGGGATCAATATGGCCACCATCTACCTGTCCATTACCTGCAGTACTGGCTATTTCCATTTTATCCGGCAACCAGCCATCCGTCATATTCAATTCCCATGAATCGGTGCCATCCATCACTCCCGGATCGTATTCTTCGCTAATTTTAACTACTGGCACATTGTCTTCTACACGAATCACTGAATGATAAAATCCACCTGCAGCGAAATCAATTTCATAACGTATAGCGGCAAATACCGGGCCCTTGCCAATAAGACTGACGCGGAAAGCTTTCACCGGGCGGGTTGCCAGCATTTTACCTGACCCACGCCATGCTCCATCTACACCGCGAAATGCTAATAATGGTGCCGGCAATGTATTTGCTGCCACCGGTTTGTTAAAATATTTATCCTGTTCTGCCGGTGTTCTGACTGCCAGTAATCCGGTAGATAATACCAGTGTGGCATCTTCTTTCTGTGCGGATACCGCAGTAACAGGCATTTTATATCTGCCATCATTTTTAACAGTAAATTCGCGGGTACCATTAGCCGGCAAATTAGTAATAAAGGTGAATTTTGCTGTATCGCGGCCCAATTTTATTATTTGTACCGGTACTTGTTTCCCTTCTGCGTCAAATATCCGCAGGTTTTTAGCCTTTGACGCGTCAACAGAATAAATCACCGCATCCGGCGCAAATCCACGTCCGGTCCAATCCTTGATAACAAGTTTTTGACCGTCATTATCG
>JBIJDE010000100.1:0-12178 GCA_044344305.1 Armatimonadota bacterium | reverse complement strand
AAGATGCAATGCAAAGTGACAGTAAGGTAGTGGTGAATAGAATTAACCGTTGGAATTTGAAAATCATTTTTTTCTCCCGGCAGATTACTGGAGCGTTACTATTTGTAAGAACATAATTATATCGAAAAGTTTTGAAAAATAAGGTTGTAGAGACGCAAAATATTGCGTCTCTACCTTGGATAATCTAAAATCGCAAATTGCGTACCTGTTCGATGTACCATTTGTAATCTTCCAGAGATACGCCAGGGGTTATCAGGTGGTCGGGCATCATCATATAACCACCATCTTTCATTAATGGCACAAGACGTTGTATTTCGTCCAGCACTGTCTGGTGGCTTTTTTCCAGTGTCATTTTGTCAAAATGGCCTATTATGCGTAATTCCTTTCCGAATTTTTTACGGTATTCCATGCCGTCGGCTTTCCACACGCCGACTTCAATGGGGAATTGTACGTTAACGCCAGCATCAAGCCAGGGACCTACCAATGCGCTGACATCGCCGTCACTGTCGATTCCATATAGTTTACAGCCGTATTGTTCCAGTTTATTGCGGATTTTCAGGTAGCCGGGAGCAACACATTCGCGGAAAATATCCGGACTGACAAATGGGCCGCTGCGACCGCAGATATCTTCCCATCCAAATCCCATGTCGACTTTAACCTTTGGCAATACCTGGTCGGCAGTCCAGCATACTAAATCGGCGATAGTCATCACCATTTCCGCAAAAACATCACGATGGTCATACATGAAATACGCGAGATTTTCAACTCCCATCCAGTCACGAATCCACCCCATCATGGAACCGGTCCAGAAGGTTATCGGCAAACCGGACGCTTCCGCGTTGGCGATATGCTCATCAAGGTTGGCAGGAATTCGCGCAGGATCTGGCTGCAGACGCCATTTATAATGATCTTCCCAATCTTTCGGAGTCTTCAAGGTATAATCCAGATAATGCGGGATACTGCTATGGTGCTTCAGTTCATTACAGATAACACCACTGGAATCACGGTAAACCTTATATTCTTCATCTTCTTCAAATATTTCTATTTCAAATTGTGGAAATAGACCGACATTGCCGGAAACACCAGTCCAATGTGGGGTAGTGCCAAGAATTTTATGGATGCTGACATCACGTGGTAAACCTTCATTATACCATCGTTCCATAGTCTCATCCCAACCATGCCAATGTACCACAGGCATACGGTCAAAATTGCCATAATGCATAATTTCTAAAAATAGTTCACGGTTATTCATTGTAAAACCACCTGATTAATTTCAGTGTATACCGGAAAACAGACACTGTCAGCGGAATTATACTATTACTACGGACTACGTCAATAGCATTTAACCACGAAATACACGAAAGGCACGAAAAGAAATTTATAACATTCAATTTTCTCGATATCTATTAAAATTTGGGGGAATATTTTAATTATGCAGACTATTGCAAAACCAACTAATTATATAATCAACCAAACCACCCCCTACCCCCTCCTTGACAAGGAGGGGAATTATGGTAGTAATTTGATAATATAATTGCTACATTTATAATCAAAACCTTCATTTTAAACTCCCCTCCTTGCCAAGGAGGGGTGGCCGAAGGTCGGGGTGGTTTTCGTCTACCACAAATCTGAAACTTAAACATTAAAAAAAGGTTTTGCAAGAGTCTGTATAGTTGTTTCAACATGATTTGCGACTAATCACTGAAACAGCAAAAACAGACTTTAGTGAAAATTCAAAGATCTTTTTCGTGCTTTTCGTGTATTTCGTGGTTAAATTAAAAAAATCTATACTCAGTTAACGATTTCAATGATAGTTCCGTCTTCCTTCCGGGTATATATGATGATATAATTAATCAGCAGACATGGTCTGCGCAGATTTTGCCTGGAGGCAATATGTAATGACCGAGAAAAATAAGCGATTTTCCGATTCATTTGAGCAGATGCAGCAGGATGTAGATAAATATTTTGATTCCTACACCCGTATGCGCCCTGCTGTTATGACTCATTTCAGTACACGATGGTCACCGCCATGTAATGTCTATGACGCTGGTGATACTATACGCGTGTTAGTTGAGGTTGCGGGGGTACGTTACGAAAGTATAGATTTAACCCTCCACGAAGATAAATTAATTTTACGCGGAGACCGCAGCGAACCAGACCCACCGGCACGAAATTATCTGCGAATGGAAATTGACTTTGGTGAGTTTGAATTAGAAGTTCCTCTGCCGGAGCCAGTAGATATTGCGAAATCTTCTGCACATTATGATAACGGTTTTTTGCTGATAGTATTGCCAAAAGTACCTTCCGCTGCGCCGCATAAAATGAAAGTAAATGCGCCAGGTAAAAAAGGCTGACAACCAGACGATATAAAAAGGAATATATATAATGACATTATTTAACAAGGATTTCATCTTTGGCAGCGATGATGATATCGAAGATGCTATAGGTTTCGCCATTGGAGACGGGGATGATGGCGAACCTGAAGAGAATAATATACCGCTTGAAATGGCAATTCTTCCAGTGCGAGACCTGGTCGTATTTCCGCGCACCATTTCACCACTCGCCATTGGAAAACCAAAATCAATAAAATTAATTAATGAAGCGTTGGAATCCGATAAAATTATTGGAATTTTCGCCATTCAAACAGACGCCGAGGATGCCACCCCGGACGATATTTACAGCATAGGCACCGCCGCTAATATCGCCCGTATGATGCGAACACCGGACAATAGCATGCGCATGATAGTGCAAGGACTGGAGCGCATCAGAATTAAAGAAATTCTGCAAACAGAACCATATATTCGCGCGCGGATAGAGATAATTCCAGATATCGTTCCCCCGGTAAGTATTGAGTCTGAAGGCGCGGTTCGCCATGTAATGACCTTGTTTGAACGCGTGGTGGCATTGGCACCTTATTTGCCCGAAGACTTGCTGTCATTTGCCAGCAACATTAAAAATCCCGGTCAGTTGGCAGACTTGATAGCCTCTACCATGAATGTGAAAATCAGCGAGCGAATGGAACTGTTGGAACTTAGCGATATCAGCCTGCGTCTGCATCGGTTGAGCGAATTATTGAACCGTGAAATTGAGATACTGGAAATTGGCAGCAAGATTCAGGAACAAGTTAAATCCGAAATGGATAAGTCCCAGCGTGAATATGTGCTGCGAGAACAGATGAAGGCTATCCAGCGCGAGTTAGGCGATATGGACGGCAATATGCGGCCGGAAATTGACGAATTAAAAACAAAGATAAAAAATGCGTCACTATCTGAAGAAGCCCGTGAAGTTGCCCAGCGCGAGATGGACCGGTTAGATATGATTAATCCCGCCTCGCCGGAATATACTGTATCGCGAACATATCTTGACTGGATTTTAGAACTTCCCTGGCAGAAATCAACCGATGACAGTATCGATATTAAACGCGCCAAAGAAATTTTGGACGAAGACCATTATGATTTAGAGAAAGTTAAAGACCGCATATTAGACTTTTTAGCAGTTAGAAAGTTGAAGAATGATATGAAGGGTCCAATTCTTTGTTTCGTTGGACCTCCAGGTACTGGCAAGACTTCCCTTGGGCATTCAATTGCCCGCGCGATGGGTCGCGAATTTGTTCGCCAATCGCTGGGTTCTGTACGAGATGAGGCGGAAATACGCGGGCATCGCCGCACCTACATCGGCGCGTTGCCAGGCAGAATAGTACAAGGTATCAAGCGCGCTGGTTCCAACAATCCGGTATATATGCTGGACGAAATTGATAAATTAGGGATGGATTTCCGCGGTGACCCGTCATCAGCGTTATTGGAAGTCCTTGACCCGCAACAGAATAACAGTTTCAGCGATCATTATCTGGAGATACCATTTGACCTGTCGAAAGTACTATTCATCTGTACCGCCAACACGCTGGACACTATCCCGCCGCCATTGTTGGATCGTATGGAAGTGTTGCATTTATCTGGCTATATAGAATCAGAAAAGTTAGTTATCGCCCAGCGATATCTGACTAAACGGCAACGGGTAGAGAACGGACTGCCAGAGAAAACACCGATATTCCCAGATGATGTACTGCGCAAAATCATCACCGGTTACACACGCGAGGCTGGAGTACGCAACCTTGAACGCGAAATCGGTTCGGTCTGCCGTAAAGTAGCGCGCAAAATGGCAGAAGGGGAAAAACTGCCCCGCACCGTGAAACTGAAAGATATCGAAAGCTATCTGGGACCAATTAGATACCGACACCAGGGTGGTGAAGAAGAGAGCGAAGTAGGAGTTGCCACCGGGTTGGCATATACTACCGTCGGCGGCGAAACCATGCCGATAGAAGTGGCGAAGATACCAGGCAGAGGCGAATTCATCCTTACCGGTTCACTTGGCGATGTCATGAAAGAATCCGCCCGTGCTGCACTAACCTATACCCGTTCTCGAGCAGAAGAATTAAAACTGGAAGAGAACTTCTATAATAAATACGACCTGCATATTCACGTACCGGCAGGAGCAACACCGAAAGATGGGCCATCTGCGGGTATAACCATTGCCACCGCAGTGATTTCTGCCCTTACCGGGGTTGCCGTGCGTAAAGATACTGGTATGACCGGAGAGATTACCCTACGCGGACATGTATTGCCAATAGGTGGATTGCGCGAAAAACTGGTTGCGGCACACCGAACCGGTTTGAAACAAATACTGATACCGGCCGATAACGAAGCCGACCTGGCAGAAGTACCCGGATTTTTAAAAGAAGATATGCAGATTATACCCGTGAAACATATGGATGAAGTGCTGTCGTTGGCGTATGTCACACCGTTGAAAGAGAAAGCACCGGTGAAAAAGAAGACTAAGAAAGTTAAATAGAAATAGCGAATAAGAAGGGAGATTTTCTCTCTTCAAAACCACCCCCTACCCCCTCCTTATCAAGGAGGGGAGTTCTATTTCTAATTTGAAAATTATTTAAATTTCTGAAAAATTTCCATTTTTGAAAAGGTAAACAACAATGCAAACCATTTTTGAAAAAGCGCAGACTATTGCTGAGACTTTGCCATATTTGCAAAAACATAATGGCGCGACTATCGTTGTGAAATATGGCGGTGCGGCGATGACTAATCCGCAGGTACGCTCCGAAGTATTGCGGGATGTCGTGTTGTTGCGGTTAATCGGGTTGAACCCTATAATCGTCCATGGCGGCGGTCCGGAAATTAACGCGATGGTTGATAAATTAGGTATGGAAACCGTGAAGGTGCAGGGATATAGGGTTACTGACGCCGCAACCATGGAAATAGTAGAGATGATTTTGAGCGGTAGTACCAATAAAAGCATCGTTCGCGACATAAATAACGCCGGCGGTAACGCGGTGGGTATCAGCGGTAAAGACGGCAATATGCTACAGGTTGAAAAGTTTATGCCAAATGGTGCGGATATCGGATTTGTTGGTGAAGTTACCAATGTTAAAACCGATCTGATTCACGACCTGGTAGATGCTGGATTTCTGCCGGTGATTGCCCCTATCGGTTTTGATGAAACCGGACAATCATATAACATTAATGCCGACACCGCCGCCGCCGCTATTGCTGGTGCGTTAAACGCCGACAAATTCATCATGCTCACCGATGTACCAGGGGTGTTGATGGACATCAACGACCCGAAATCGCTGGTCAGCAGCCTGACAGTTGACGATGCCAACACCTTGATTGACACCGGTGGAATAACTGGTGGAATGATACCAAAGATTACCGCTTGTCTTGACGCGATAAAATTAGGTGTGAAACGATGTCATATTATAGACGGTCGCCAATCACATGCGTTGTTAGTTGAACTATTCACCGACGGTGGAGTTGGCACCATGGTTATTCCTGACGACACCGAGATAGATGAAATCAAGTGCCCAAAACAAGGGTAGATAAAAAAGTACGCCGAGGATAAATCCTCGGCGTATTATCTGGTAGCACCCGTTCCTAATCCAAAAAACACTACCTGATTATATTCTATTATTCCACATTAATTTGCATTCTAAACCAATTTTTTAATATGATATTAAAATAATATCATATATATTTATTCATTACTTTTGCTTACGGTCGCTTCGACAAGATCAGTGACCGGTCGCTGAGCCTGTCGAAGCGACTATTTCTAAGCTAATTTCTCTTTAAAAGCGAAAATACTATTTATAAAAATTCCAGCATCATCTCTGCGCTTTCGACTTCTCTATGTGCAGGTATTTTCACACCAGCGGGTATCTTTAGTCTCGGGTGAATAGTTACTCCATCGGACAATTTTACGCCGCCACGCACCACAACTTCATCGCCTATCGCAACATACCCGCGCATTTCAATTGGCTCTTCTTTTGTTGAATGCAATTCCACCATAATACCTGTCAGAGTATCCTCTATATAACTATGTGGTCCCAGAATGGAACCGGCACCCAGAGAAGAACGAATTACCGAACAGTTCTCGAATATTTCACAGTCATCATCAATATTACATTCCTGCAAAACAGCACCGGGATAAATCTGCACATATTTCCCAATTCTAACTGGTGGAATAACAGTAACTAACCCCTGTTTCATCTTTTGTTCCAGAGTAAGATTAGTTATTGGGTCAGTCAGGTTCAATGATTCGAAATCAATCATATTGCCTTCCATAGGACCTATCATACAATTATATACCGTGCACATCAATTCTTTCATTGACGTAAACTTTCCGGTTAAAGTATCCACCATGGTATTCAAATAACTGTTAATATTTCCAAGATCACCCATACGACCAATCTCGCATACATGCACTGGGTAGCCAGCCGCGACCAACCAGGGTAATAAATCACCGCCAATATCCAGCTTTTGCGTACGCATTTTATTGCATACTGGTTCTTTCGCTATCTCACGCAACCGTTTGGTATCTATCATATAAAACCCGGCATTGGTCATTAATGGCGGTAAATCCACACTATTTCCATTTTGAAAGCCAAATTTTGCGTATATCTGACCCAATGTTGGTTTCTCAATAAATCCTTTGACCCGGCCGGAATCATCACTTTCTATCAAACCATATCTGCCGGCTATCAATTCCGCAGGCTGTCGTGCAGCGGCGATAGTAATGACAGCGTTATTTTCTATATGACATTTATACATTTCTTTTAAATTTATGTCCAATATAGAATCTGTAGGAAAAACAAATGCGGTCTGGTCAATATCAAAATGTTCCAAATTAGTTATTAATGCATCGCCACTGCCAGTGTTTTCATGGTCATACCTTACTGGGGAATAACGGATACGCACATCCAGTGATTCACCGTATCCTACTATATTTTTTATTTGATAGCGGTTTTCTTTGCCTTTTGTAATCAGCACATAATCATCGATTCCTTCACATTTAAGTATCTTCACCATCCAATCCAAAACACGTCTGCCCACAAAACGAACAGCGGCTTTTGCACGAAGATACCCTTTCGCTTTTAACGTTAATGGTCGAAAACGAATACCCTGGCCAGCAGCCAGACCGATTCCTAATATTTTTTCCACAATTCATCCTCCACAGAATATTTTATCCCCGAATAGCATTAATAAAATGAAACTACAAATTGCATCCGTTAATAATTACAAGGATTATACACCGATATACACTAAATTACAATATTAATACCATATTTTTACAAAAAATAAAAATTATTATATAAGGGTCTATCACTTTTAATCACTTTTATCGATTGAGTTTGATGGTTCAGTCAGATGTTTAATAAAAAAAAGCAACAAAAAGAGAAAAAACCGTATACAAAAAAAGTGCGACTCCTTAGTTATACAAAAATTACTAAAATCGAATATTTATTTGTATTTTACTCTTAAAATTACTGCTTTAAGTTTAAATATGGGGCACTAATATTCAAAATCAGGAGATGAACTTCTAAGTGGAGATTTCTTATCTATCTTCTCAATGTCAATAAAATTTAAACTAAAAGGGAGGGAAGTTGTACCCAACTTCCCCGACAGCGTATGTAGAATAAAAACGAACAGGTTAAAACGACAAAATAAGGTTATCAAATAACTACACCACGCAAAGAAAACTGTCGCTGATACGCTTGTCTACATCATAATCACGGTTCGGCGGGGAAGTTGGGTACAACTTCCCTCCCTTTGGTTGCGACTTTTAATCTAAGTTCTAAGTTTCGTGAAAGCGTCTAAAAATTAAAGATTTTTCATGATTTAATTCTATAATTTTGGGGCACTAAAATGCGAAACTAAGGAAAAGAGAAAGTCCTGTAACAAAAAAAATGCGACTCTGTAAAAATACAGAATCGCACTTTATTACTTTTATTGATCAGCGATAATTATTTCGCCAAGTCGTAGGTGTAATTTCCACCAACGAAGATTTTGCCATTACCAGCATAAGCGTCAGTAACGCCTGCCTGTACGCCAAAACCATCGCCAAGGTCATAACTTGCTTTTAACGCAAAACCTTTTGATGGTACAATTCCGTTACCGCGGAATAAATATTCTGCAGCAACATTTAAGTTGCCGGCATTTGCGAAAGTAGCGTCAACACCGAGTGCTGGAGTGAGATTCGTTGTCCCGGGACCTGCTGTACATACAATAGCAGCATTCAGATTTACAGCAACATCTTCGAATCCCAATGGGAGTTCTTTTGTCATTGAGCCATAAACGTTATAAAGAACTGTTTTGCTCAAACTCTGGATAGAGGCACCAACAGCATATTTGCTGTCAAGAGCAGTCAACGGGGTTACCCACTTGCCTGATACACCAATAATTTTTCCATTCATGGTGTGGTTGATGCCGGCTTCCCAATTCTCTGCTACGCCATAGTTAACGCGAATTGGATAGAGAGCCTTGGTGCTGTCAAGATAATCGACGGCAACATTTACGGTGTCAACAGGTGCTACTGCCGCATTGGGAGTAACTGTCAAACCAGTCTGACCACTGAAGGTCGTGGAGGCCATAGCCGCTGATGCAATAGCTGCAGCGAGGCCGAGGAGAATGAGTTTTTTCATCCTTTTCTTTTCCTTTTCCCAGGCGGCGATGGTGTCTGATGTTTCCCACCATACCCGGGCTTTGCTAAAATTTCCTCTCCCCCGACGAAGAGGATGTATGATTAAGGCTTTTAGCCTGACGGGCTAAAATAGTGACGATTCCGTATCGTCTTACTCATTTAATGCATTTGTATCTGCATTAGAAAACAATATACAACCATACCCCATGAAATGTCAATAGAGATTTTCAATAAATCTTAACTTTTTTTTAACATTTCTCCATTATAATTTCAATTTAACCTTTTTTGAGCTTAAAACAATTAGTGAGAGACATCTTTCATGTTATAAATTAAAAACATTTGTTCATACAGAAAGTGGTAATACACATCTATAAAATTAATAATCGGAATATATATTTATTTGTAAAACTCAATACTTGCAATACGAACTTTCCAATTACCATCTTCTTTAATCATTACAAATGACCCTTTAATGTCTTTAGCTAATCCTAAAAAGAAAGTCAGTTTAAAATCAATTATTGTTTCATCTAAGATATTAACTGATTCTGATATTTTCTGGATTTTAGGTTTTATCATTGGTTCTGAACTTCTATCGGTTAATGTCCAATCATACCACAATGGCCTCATTTCTTTGTAATTATCTTTTGACCATAAATCTAAATATTTTGATAATACTGCTGTTGCCAGTAGCACTGCTGATTTATCATTATCAGTTTCTTTTTTCTTCATTAATGTTTTAATTACTTCATTTGGAGTATCGAGTTTGAAATAAACTTGGCGATAAAGCCATGTAGTGGATTTTCGTCGTAACAAGATATATCCTGTAGTTATTGTTGGATTTGCTTTCGAAATACCAGACCATTTAAAAATAGCATAAGACCCTCGAACTATTGGGTCAGAAATTATCGGTGTTTCTTTAAATGGATATGCGCCGAAATAATTAGCTTCAGACTTTGGTGTATAACTTATAACTTTTTTCATATCTTTTTTAGTTAAACTTGAAATAAAACTTCTTGCAGTAGTTATCTGAACTGATTCGCCAGCAAATACAGATATTGAAGATAATATAACCAATGAAATGTTAATCGCGAAAAAAGTAAAGCTGCGAAATGTTAAGACTTTTTTCATTGATTTGTCTCTTCTTGATTTAATACATTATTTACTAAATAATTTTCAAAGACTTTCCATGGGTAGTATTTATCATTAAGATTGTTTTTTAAATATGTTTCATTTTGATTAATCGCTTGTATCGCAACATTATTCTTACCACCATTATAAAAACGCAATGTACCATTACTTATCATAAATAATCCACCTAATATAAAATCAGACGTTAACCATTCATAAGCAACATAAGTCACACCAGAAGTAACGACAAAAGATTTTACCCCATCTATCCTATTGCCTAATGACCATTGACCTGATCCAGGGAGCCAGGAAGATAAATTTACTGCTTTTCTATATGATTTTATTTGTGAAGGAGGATTATCAGATAATAATGTTAATAATTCTTTAGATGCAGTTTGATATTCTTTACAGGCATCAATTTTAGATGCCATCTTCATTACTTCACAACACTTCTGCACTTCTCCATGTTGTAATTTATTCCAGCCATAAATATATAACATCTGCTGGGAAGAAAACGATTTTTTTTCAAAATTAGTTATAATCATATCAAAATCAAAACTACCCCAATTATTATTATAGAAATTAGCCACCGATAAATTCATTACGAGATTTTTATATTTGCTTTTAGGGAATTTTAATAGTAAAGATTGTAAAATTTTGTTTGATTGAGTATATTCTTTCCCTCTAAAACAACAATACGCCTGCATAAAATAACTTATTTCAGTTCTATAATCATCAGGATAATTGAATAAAAATCTTTGATATTCACCTGCAGCCTGGTAATATTCGCCATTTGTAAATAACTTATTTGCAAACATGAAAGTGTCGGATTTCTCAAGACTTTCAATTTTTGTCATACCTTCAGCAAAAGAAAAGTGAAGCGATATTAGCAGTATTATCAAAAGAATTAATCGCAAGGTATTTCCTCGAAAATAGGCAAGTTATTCAGTGTCCCAAGGATATTATCATTTATCTGATTTAACACAGCATTTTTCTTGCCAGAATTATACTGTCGGGCGGCTCTATTAGCACCATAAATATTTGATATATATTGGCTGGCATTAAAGAAGTATAAAAAGTTTCTTTCAGCATGGTGATTCGATGTATTAGCATTTATTGACATTGCAGCAAATACAATGATTGAACCGGCTGCTACCAGGCCATCAGATGTTCTTCCAGCATAAATTTGCCCGGTTCCGGGAATAACAGTAGATAATGCAGTGGCTAACAATGGAGATTTTTTAGGACTAGATAAATACACAGCAATATTAGATAATGAGGAACTTGCAAATGTAACAGCAGTAACATCGTCTTTAAACTCAGCCATCAGATTTAAATATTTGACAGTTTTATCCATATCTTTCAGCCTTGCTGTTGCTAATGTGCATAGCATTAACGCGTATACATTAACATCATGTCCAGTTGTAATTGACGGGGATATCAGTGATGATAATACTTCTATTGCTTTATCTGGGGTTTTTAACTCAATCAGGCAATGAGCTTTTTTCAACTTGCATAAATTCTGTTTTCTTCCACTAGCACTATTTTCAATTACAGATAATTCCGCAAGGGCATTCTCCCATTTTCCAGCTTTATAATAGCAATCCGCAATCAGAAAATCTGATTCTTTAGCACGGATATCATCAGGATAAAGAAATTTAAACCTTTTAATTTCTGTAATTGCTCGAAAATAATCTCTTTGAGCAACAAGATAACTGGCAAATTTATATTGTTGGTCTGCTTTAATTACTTGGTCGGTGGATTCACTGCTGCATTGAAAACTAATTGATAATAATAACAATAACATCGGTAACAACTTGCATATTTTCATTTTTACTCCACTGGGTCATAGAAATAATCATTTCGCATCGGGTAATTATCATCATCTGCCCATTTATGATCACGCATTAATCTGTCTACCCCCATTACCCACCCGGATACAGGGCCATATTTGTGAATAGCAGTCACCATATATCCTGAACATGACGGTCTAAACGGGCAACCAGGGCCATCTTGAGTAGATAATTCATTCCATAATGATAAAGATATAGAAAAAGGATTA
>JBIJDE010000363.1:0-5297 GCA_044344305.1 Armatimonadota bacterium | reverse complement strand
AATAGACGATGAAGACGCATCTGCGGTTAACCAGGTTGTCATCGCATCCATGTCACCCAGGGCTTTACCACCGCAATATTTCCCGTCATAGGCATACCCGTTTGGAGTGTTCTTTCCTTTCGTTGGGCAAATTAACACACCTGGGTCGAGAGTCAAGTCTTTCCACACCGTTGTGGTTGACGGCAGCGTTTCTTCGTGGTCCTGGGCATACATGGTAACTAAGGCGGCAATTTGCCGCTGATTACTGGTACAGGTTGTCTGTCGTGCTTTTTCACGTGCGCGTGCAAAGACTGGGAACAAGATGGCGGCGAGGATGGCAATAATGGCAATCACGACCAATAGCTCAATGAGGGTAAACCCTTGTTTACGAACAAGCATACGAATAGTCTCCTTTTTTAGATTTTATGGGTTAACAACCCAATAATAACCGGTTAATTTAATTACATATTTTAATTATACACATTTCTTTGGTTATGTCAATGGGTTTTTTTAGATATTTTTTTAAAATTTGGCTTAAACTGACGAGTCTAAATATTTACATGAGGTTAGGATAAATATTAAGTAAAACCCATACATCCAAAACCTGATGGGACAGACACCATCATGGCTTCGCCACTCGGTGTCAGTCCCGGATTTACTCTCAAAAAACTTTAAGTCCTGGTTTATAATTTTAGAAAAAATAGGTTTTGCAAGAGCCTGTGAAAATCCTGATAATATGAGATATTTTATCCTTATATCCTGTTAAATTATGGTTCCGCATCAACATACAAATCAATATCCGGATTATCTGGCAGTGCATCTATCAGCATCTCTTCTTCCAGATCCTTGCGGTCATCAAATCGCTCCAGAGTAAGTGTATTCACGGTGCCAATAGCCATCAATTCTATGGGTTGTTTCAAGCTGTTCCGCATACCCCAGTGGGCGACGCGAATGGTTTTTGCTGTCAGTGTGCCGGATATTACTTTGACTATTTCGTATTCATACACCACCAGAGCACGGGTATACGGTGCAATTTCAGTCGGTTTCGGCACTGATGTTTTGGCCTTTAATTTTACCTGTATCTGAACTTGCGGCACTATTTTTCGCGCGGCGAGTCGCTTTACTGCGATGGCGGCATTTTGTGCTGCTTCTTCGGCGGACAACACGCGCGAGTATAATGCCAGACCTTCGACCCGGCCTTGCCATGGAACCATCTCATAAACCGATTCACCACCCAAAGCCAGATGGCGTACTGCTCCCCATGACAATCGTCCAGGAAGTTCATCTTTCGTTGAATTATCAGCAGGTTTCACCATGAGTTTTCCATCAATGTAGGCAAGGATACTTCCCTTTCCGAACGTCACCATCACATGATGGGCATTGGCATCAGGAAGCATACCCAGTTGATATACTTTATCGCCTCCTTCCTGGTTGACGTTCAGTATCAATTGATTCTTTACTTGTCCCAGGCGGAAACCCCGTTGTGTCTTATTGTCGCCGAACATTGCGAGAATCGTCGCCGGTTTCTCTGCGGTTCCCTGTTCCAGATTGATGGGTTTTATTATCAGTTCCGCGCTGAACTCGTTCGATCGACTGCATTCGGTGAGCATCCATTGCCAGACGGGTGTATGCATATCTACATTAACAAAGGCGCCGCCGGAGAGTACCATCTCGCCATTTCGACCCAAGCGTGCTTCTCCTTGCGATGCAATTTCAATCGGCACCACCTTATTGTTCAGTGAGAAAAAGTTCTTCTGCTGGCCGTTTTCCCAGCGGTAGAGCATCGCGGTGCGGTTGACTGGCCATTCCGGTACTTTTATTTTCACATCTCTAATTTCTACCGCGTTCGGTTGCTGGTTCTGGTCGGTGAATCCGGATATTGCCAGTGTATCTTCCGCGGGCATGTCGGCTTTCAGGGTCAGCATCAGTTCCCGGTCGTCGCCGCTCATCTTCCAGCGTTCAACTGTTGTGCCGGATGTGAAAGTAAAGACAGGTGTCGCAGCAGTCATTGCCTTCGTGAAAAGAATATTCACGTTGCGGGCATCAATTGCCTTCACCCAGGCTGTCTTGGGTATACTCTTCACCTGGGCATCCATGCGACCTTTAACGGTGGTCTCGCCTTTTTTCGCCGTGATGGTATATGTGCCAGCTTTTTCATAGATGTGATTTGCTGATGTTCCCTTAGCGGTTGCACCATCGCCAAAATCCCATTGCCATTCGCCTTCTCCCGGTGCGGGTATAGAAATAGAATACGGCACTTCACCGGCGTATTGCCCCAGACCCATGTCAACCCAGGCATAGGCTTTGGTATCCTGCCCGATGGCTGTAGATATTTTCACCCATTTCTCTACCTTGGTGAACTTGTCATCAAAACGGCCAAAATAGATATCAGCATCCATACCGGCAATAGGCCCGGTGATGGTGAGGAATCGCACATCAGTACTCCAACGCGGCACCCAAGCGTCCCGGTTGGGGACGGGTTGAGTCACAATAGCGCGTTCCTGCACACCGCCGTCTTCATACATTTCAATTTGCATGTGGCTGTGGTGCATATGGAAAAAGCGGTAGGAGTTGTCTGGTGCGATGTTGGCATTGCACCCACCGCCGTATTGCCGCCATCCGCGGTCCGGCAGATAGGCGACACCGGCATTTGGCCAGGGAAATTCGCTGCCGGCACGAGTGCCGTCAGCGGAAACCGACAGGGTATGAGCCGCTTGCTGTTTGCTTAGCATTATTTCGCGTTTAGCAGGATTGTCCAATCGGCAGCGAACAAGTTTACCTTTGGAGTTGCCATCTTCTGTAAAATAGACCCACTGGGTACTATCTGCCGGATTGCGCCAGCAGCATAGCATATATCCTTTCGCGAACTCCTGCTTGCCGGTACCATCCCATTTCACTTTGTACAAGGTGTTATTCGTCGTATCCGTATACAAAACCCATTCACCATCAGGTGAAATGCATGGGTTTGCGTAGGAAGCTGGTCCGGGTAGAATAGTACGCGGTTGAGTATCCACAGCGGTATCAAAACCGATAAGTTCATAATCCGGCACTGCAGCATCCCAGTCTTTCCCTTCTCCCTGAACACAATGTTGCCAGACAAATTTAACCCGCTGACCACCAGTAAGATTCAGCACATCATCAACCGTACCAGCGAATATCTTGCCGCAGACAAAAACCGCAACAAAAACCAATATAAAAAACTTCCCGCTTGAAAATATTTTCAACATAAAACCCCTTAAAGAAAGATAAAAGACACCTGCAATTTTAGATATAATTAGCGATGATAGGTTGTGACCTTTTGACCTGCCGGTAAATACAATCATCAATTATCCGGATCTGTGTGACAGCATTATGCACTTCTTTAATAAATAAGAATCGATTAAAAAATGCAAACCATCAACGCACATATTACATTGATTATCAGGGATTGCGACCACACACCTTCATCTCACTAAGGCTGAAACGCGCATAGACTAACGCTTGGGGCAATTCGACCCAGACAACCTGCACGCAGACCTCCGTCTTCACGCGCTGTCCGGTGGTTCTGCGCACTGCGCAACGGTATCACCACTTCATCGTCACTACACTGAGTGACTCCCATCTGGGAGACACTCAGTATACAATACCATTCACAAACTGGTGTTTGCAAATCCAGATTGGTGAACTACTAGTCAAAGAAAATCGCTTTCACGCTCAACGCCGAGCCGGCAACAGCGAGTGAAGCACTCGAACCCATATATCTGATTTGGTAGATCTTCCCATTGCCAGTATTATGAGTGAAGGTGGCGGTTTGCCCATTCACCGTAAGCGTGATGGTGCCGGACTTGGCGTTGAGCCAGGCGTCATTGGCCCAAAAGATGGTGATGTAGTGCCAGTTGTCAGTATCGGTATTAGTGATGGCCATGGTGAAGGGTTTGGTCACAGCTCCAATCTCGCCAGTTGCTCCATAATTCGAGGTAATGCTATTGCTGAACGAAATCTCTTGACCGGCGCCACCGCTTTCGTTAAATACATACGCACGCCAAGTATCGGTCCAACTTCCGGTTAACTGAGGCGGTGCGACGTGGGTTACCGGACTGCCTGTCGGGGCATTCACCAACGCCGGTTTCTCGCGTTCTTCTTGTGAGGTCGAAAAATCAAAGATGCGATAGCCGTTTTTCCCGATCGCGCTGTACGCCAGCGGCTTGACGTCCGTGCCGCCGCTGAGGGTCATCGCGGCGGTGCCGGCCGTCGCGTAGCGCGTGATGGCAAAGCGTCCACCATTCATTGTCTTTTCTCCGCAGACTGCTATATACACGACCAAATCCGTCGCCATACTGACATGTCCATCAATATAGCTGGCAATGGCTTTCGCAGTATGGCGGTATGATGGATATCCGGAAGTGTCGCCGTCCGCGGTCATCCAGACGGTGGTAGGGTCAGGAATATTGCCAAGTGACTGCCCGGCGACTTTAAAGGTATTGTCAAAGTTCTTTGTGCTATTGTAACAGTAGCCTAACGGTTGGCTTTTGCCTGCGGTGGGGCAGGTGAGGATGCCGGCATCGGCGTTGATGTCGCGCCAGATATTCGCAGTGCCGGGCAGGGTCTCTTCATGGTCCTGACAATACATCTGGATCGACGCGGCAATTTGCCGCTGGTTACTGGAACATGTTGTCTGCCGCGCCTTCTCCCGCGCGCGGGCAAATACCGGGAACAAAATCGCGGCGAGGATTGCAATTATGGCAATCACGACCAGCAACTCAATGAGGGTAAAACCTTGTTTACGAACGAACATAATACTAACCTCTCTTTTTAATTTTAACCGGTTAATAGCCTTATAATAACCGGTTAATTAAATTATACAGATTCCTGTTATAATGTCAAGGGATAAAAATAAAAATTACTGATATTTTCATGCAGATATGCCGAATGTAAAATAACAGGACAAAGTATTAGCATTATAAAACACACGGGAATCATCTGTCAGTAAATAAAAAAACGGAGAAAGAGATAATTGCTATTTTTTATCCGGTATGGTATTTGCAATAATTCAGGTAAAGTCAGAAACTTTATCATAGAAGGTTAGCAACAGAGCGAGTCTATGCATTTAAACAATAGTAAAGCGGAGATGCTCAGGTATAAAAGTTACCCGGCGCGATAAAAAGCATAAACACCCGCAATTTATATTACTTATCCTGTACGTACAGGACCAATAGAGGCACGCGGGATAAACTCCACCGGCATTATTTGCGTAGTCGGCTCCGACACCTGTGATTGCACTAATCGGACAGCCATGTGCGCAGCTTCACATCCGATATCTAATAACGGGACGCGGATAC
>JBIJDE010000362.1:0-5327 GCA_044344305.1 Armatimonadota bacterium | reverse complement strand
CCCGTCTTCGCCAAATCCATCACATCATCACCTGCCGTTATTGCGCGCATGCGGATGGTGTATTGGTATCTGCCGGGGTTAATCAGGTATTCGGGATGGACGTTCATGGTCCACCCGGTGTCGCCGCCGACACCCATGTGCAGGTGGTCTATGTGCAGGTATACTTCGTCGCGCGGAACCAGTTCAAAGTCGTGGTTGGCGGTGAACAGGTCGTCGATGCTGAAGTGTAGCGCGTCGAAGTGTACCAGTGGTTTACCGCAAATCAACAGGCCGTTTCCGCTATCATTGGTCAGAGATATCCATTGGGTATCTTCGTGTCCACCGCAATCGCCCGGCACGATATATTCTTCAAATTGTTCTGCCACTTTCGAGTTGTATATGCCGGTTATGGCGGCGGTTTTGCGATCACAATAGGTTTCCCACGGACCTTTGCCATACCATGTCAGGTTGTCGAACTCGACAGGCAACACCATCTCCAAACCGACGCGTGGTATATACGGGAAAACGTCGGCGATATTCACTGCGGTGTCTACTGTCACTTCGCCATTGCCAAATATCGTGTAGGTGGTTTGGCTGTTGATAATATGCGCGTCAGTCGCACCGGTGTATTTTACCGAGATTCGAATTACTGCCGATGCTGCCGATAATTGTGCGGCTACTACAGAAATCACATCACGTTTCAGGTTAAATAAACCCGCACGACGCCATCGTTCCCGCAGGCTATTGTCATGTTCCACTTCAAAGTCATTCCCGGTAGGAGCACGAAGGAAATTATCCTCCGGGCCAGCCTTTATGATATCTGTACCGCCAGACAGCCATGATGAAATCTTGCCGGCGGATTTATCAAAAGTTATTGCAAACTTTTTACCGGCAATAGATATTATGTCACCGATTACATTCAATGAAATAGCCGGCATTTCACTCTGTTTTATTGTCGCGGGTTGAGAAATCATGTCAGTCATCAGGAATTGCCATCGGCAAACCTCGTGACCGGCTTTTGCCCACGGCAAATCGCAATTCAGCACGCAGAAGATATTCATGTGATAATCCGCACCAGGGGTAAGCACCAGTAGTTCAGGACGCGGGATGGTAATATCTGCCTTGCTCCATGGCGCAACTACCGGTGCCGGCATTTCGCCATCTGCCAGGGTTTTGCCGTTCTCGGTAAACTGCCATTTCACAGTTATGTGCGACAGGTCGCTGAACTGATATTTATTCCAAATGGTGTAGACGCCGTTGGCAATATCTTTTTCCTGCACTGCTATTGGTGCCTGAACGTTCTTTACTTCATACGCGCCTGGATGCGGAGTCAGGTCAGGCCCGACAATGCCGTTCAGGCACATGCTGGGACATTCGCCGACACGTTTGTAATCGTATTCATCGCCAAAATCGCCACCGTAAAGCCAATTTTTGCTATCTGGCGAGTCTTTCAATAACGCTTTATCTGCCCAATCCCAGATGAAACCACCCTGGAATCGCGGCATGGTATCTATTAAATCCCAATATTTCTTAAAGTTGCCGGTGGCGTTACCTTTCGCGTAGGCATATTCGCACATGATGAACGGCCGGTTCTCAGTTTTATCGGTCAAGATGTCGCGAACCCAGTCGAGTTTTGGATACATTGGTGCCATCACATCGCTGATGTTGGGTCCGGGGAATCCGCTTTCGTACTGCACCGGACGGGTTGGATCATATACCTTTACCCAGTTAGTCATGGCGGCATGGTGTGGGCCGAAATATGACTCGTTGCCCAGTGACCAGAAAATGACAGAAGGATGATTTTTGTCGCGCATCACCATACGGATAGCACGGGATAAATACGCGCCTGCCCACTCCGGGTCCTGGGTCAGCAAACCACCGACGCCATGGGTCTCGAGATTGGTTTCGTCAACCAGATAAATACCATATTCATCGCATAATTCGTACCAACGCGGATGATTGGGGTAATGGCTGGTGCGGACGGAGTTGAAGTTCAACTGTTTGATGGCGATGACTTCGGCGCGCATGTCATCTTCAGTCAAAGCACGTCCTCGCCATGGGTGATGTTCGTGACGATCGACGCCGCGCACCACCATACGAACGCCATTCAGCAATACCACGCCGTCGACTATCTCAATCTGGCGGAACCCGACTTTGCAGCTTTCATAGTCAAGCACTTTACCGGCAAAATCTTTCAGTGTCAGCACAAGTGTGTAAAGATACGGATTTTCCGCGTTCCAGTGGTTTGGGGCGGCAACCGGTATATTCATCTTCGCTGCATATTTTTCCGGTGAACAGTCACCATACATCGGTGTGTCGTTTGATACTATGCCGGTGCAAGACTCGATGACCGGCTTGCCATCGGCATTAAACAGTGAGACTTCAATCGAATATTGCTGCGGGTTATCCACCTGATTAATTCTGGTTGTTACAGACAAGGTGGCATCTTTGTATAATTTATCAAAACTGGTTGTAATCTGAAAGTCGCGGATGTGGGTTTTTGGCTTCCGGTACAGGTATACATCGCGCTGAATTCCACTCATTTGCCAGTAATCCTGGTCCTCAATGTATGTCCCGTCACAATATCGCGGCACCCAGGCAGCGATAATATTTTCACCAGCGTGCAGATAATCGGTCAGGTTGAACTCTGCCGACAAACGGCTGTCCTGGCTGTATCCTACGTCTACGCCGTTGGCATACAACTGCAACGCAGAATCTACCGATTCAAATACGATGAAAATTTCATCCTGCAGCCAGTCTTCATCTATATTAAATGACAAACGATAGCATCCTGTGGGATTATGCGCAGGAACTGTCGGCGGGGTTGGGTCGAATGGATAAACAACATTGGTATAAATCGGCGGGTCATTATAACCCATCAACTGCCAATTCCCAGGTACAGTTATTTCACCCCATTCGGGATTTGTATCACCGGGTTTCATAAAATCCGCCGGTACAGCCAATGGAGAATCCACCAGGCAGAACTCCCATGTTCCGTTCAATGATTTTACATTGGACGATGACATGCGGTCGCAGGTTAATGCCGACTTAGCATCTGGATACGCGCCTAATGGCGAGTGCATCAGTTCGCGATTGCGTTCAAATAAAACCGGATTTTCCCAGTCATTGCGTTTAGCCATAATATTGTTACCTTTTTAATGACACAGAGATTTATTTTTGACATGATTAACATGATTGACATGATTAAAATTAATTTAAATTATAACAAGTCTTTCGTTTAAGGTCACTTCGACAGGCTCAGTGACCGGTCGCTGAGCCTGTCGAAGCGACCATTTTTAAGAAATATTTCATATAAAGCGAAAGTCCAGTTATAAACACTGGCGAAGCCAAAAATCATAAAAATCCTGTTAATCGATGTAATAAAAATTACACAGAGTTATGCGCGTATTCTGCTATTAGAGCGGCGAAGTAGCCGGCACCGAAGCCGTTGTCTATATTTACCACGGTTACGCCGGTGGCGCAACTGTTCAGCATACTCAGCAGGGCAGCAACTCCGCCGAAAGCCGCGCCATATCCTACTGAAGTCGGCACTGCCACTACCGGCACTTTTACCAGACCGCCCACTACTGATGCCAATGCGCCTTCCATACCGGCGACAACTACGATGACCTTGGCGCGTTGCAGACGGTCGCCTTTTGCAAGCAAGCGGTGCAACCCGGCCACGCCCACGTCATACATACGGTCAACCGGCCAGCCTATCGCTTCTGCCGTCATGGCGGCTTCCTCGGCTACCGGCATGTCGGCGGTGCCGGCACTGACAACTGCTATCAGCGGGTCGCCTTCGTGACGCCATTCCTTTTCTTTATGCCATATTATTATGCGCGGCAATTCAAAATATTCCGCTTCTGGCACCGCTTTTATCACCGCGTCAGCATGTTCCTGGCTTGCCCGGGTCGCCATGACCACCGGATTTTTATGCTTCAGGCGTAAGAAAATTTCTGCTGTTTGTGCCGGTGTCTTCCCCTGAGCAAATATCACCTCGGGAAAACCGGTGCGCAGGCCGCGATGATGGTCCAAAGATGCGAAACCGATATCTTCAAAAGGCAAGGTTTTCAGCCGGTCGATAACTGAATCATCAGTCAACTCGCCGCTTTTAAAATCCGCCAACATTTTACGTATAGTTATTTCGTCCATCTTTGCCACCTTCTAAAAAGAGGCGATTTGTCGCCAAACCGCCTCTTATTCACATCGATTAACAGGATTTAAAGGATAAAAAATAATTATCCTGCCCATCCATGTTAATTTAACCTAACCTAAATTTTCCCCATCTTCTTCAAATTATTGAATGATATGGTAACGCTTTCCATTGGCGGGCGTTTGCAGCTATCCTGTTCAACTATGTACCATTCTACACCGCACGCTTCGGATGCGGCGAAGATGGCGTCCCAGTCCTGGCTGCCTTCGCCTACTTCAGCGAATGATTCGTCGGTCTTGTCCATATCTTTGCAATGTACCAGCGGAACGCGGCCTGCATACTTGCGGATATATTCAGCGGGCTGTTCGCCGCCTTTCTTCACCCAGTACAGGTCTAATTCTGCTTTCAATTCATCCGGAGTGGTTGCCGCGTATAAAGCATCCAGTGAATAGATGCCTTCTTCAGTTTTTATGAATTCAAAATCGTGGTTATGATACAGCACGGTGATGCCGAGTTTCGCCATTTTGTTGCGGACTGCGATAATTCTCGCCACCAGTGCCGCGCGTTGCGACGGGTCATTGAATATATCAGGTGATATATACGGAATCGCGGCGTATTTAGCGCCGATTTCCGCCAGATATTCACCATCCGCGCCTTCCAGACCGTCAATGCCGACATGAGCGCCAATAGGTGTAAGGCCTAATTCATCCAGCATAGCCTTCATTTCCGCGGAAGTTAATCCGCCAAAACCTGCCAACTCAACGCCTTTGTATCCTATTTCAGCAACTTTTTTGAATGTACCGATGAAATCCACCGCGGTTTCGTTGCGCAGTGTATACATCTGTAAACCTACAGGAATTTTAGACATTTTATACCTCTTAAAATCTTTCTTTTTAATGTGCCGTAGTACTATTCTCTAATGTCTCACTAATTCCTGCATGAACTGATTGTATTACAAAATATTTGTTGAATTAAGTATTCTCTACCCCACTTCACCATTTTTCGGTATAATTATCATATTATAACTGTTTTTCATTGGAGCGGTATGAAATTGATGGTGCGGGTGTCTGCGGACATTATGAGTTTGGTCAGGGAGTTGGCGGCGGATATTCGGTTAGATTTTGCGGCGGGACGGTTGGATATGTTTCGGCCTGCCAGCATTGTCGTGCCAAATACTAATATTTCCCAGTGG
>JBIJDE010000361.1:0-5337 GCA_044344305.1 Armatimonadota bacterium | reverse complement strand
CATAACATCAAACAACCTGCCATCCCTGTTGCCATGGTCAGATACTTTGCCGGAATATGTGAAAATGCCGGCTAAAAAAGATTAAGAGCAAATACCACGGCAAACACGTAATCTATTTGACGCTTACTTAAAAGAAAGTGAACAGCATTTTCGTACCCTGGCGAATTGTGGGCAGGCGTTGATATGGACCGCTGGACTTGATAAGAAATGCAACTATTTCAATCAACCATGGTTGGATTTCACCGGAAGGGCACTCGAACAAGAACTGGGCGATGGATGGGCAGAAGGCGTTCATCCTGAAGATTTAGAGTTTTGCTTTAATACCTTCGTAACAGCTTTTGATAAACACGAACCATTCAGTATGAATTATCGAGTGCTCCGACATGACGGGGAATATCGTGTCATTCAGGATGATGGTTCGCCACGATACGATACCCAGGGAGAGTTTATTGGTTATATTGGCCATTGTCTTGATATAACTAATCGTATGAAAGCTGAAGAAGCACAGAAGTTATTAGAACAGCAGATTCAGCAAACTCAAAAATTAGAAAGTCTGGGATTTTTAGCTGGTGGTATAGCGCATGACTTTAATAATATTCTGATGGCAGTATTAGGTTATGCAGAGTTAGCACAGATGGAGATATCACCCGTTTCACCTGCGCGAAGCAGCATCGAAAATATTATTACCGGTTCACTCCGTGCCGCCGAACTATGCAGGCAAATGCTGGCATATTCCGGCAAAGCAACTTTTGCTATGGAAAAACTGAATGCTGGTGAACTTGTTGAAGAAATGACTCATCTATTAAAAACCTCAATATCTAAAAAAGCACTACTAAATCTGCACATTGATAGAGACATACCGCTGATTAATGCCGACCCCAGCCAAATGCGGCAGATAGTAATGAACCTTATTATTAATGCGTCTGATGCAATCGGTGAGCGCAGTGGTGTAATATCTGTATCGGTTGGGGCTACTCGTTGCACCGAAGAATATCTGCGCGCAACAGAACTATATAACGTACTTGAAAAAGGGTTGTACGTGCATTTTGAAGTAGCCGATACCGGATGCGGAATGGATGCGGAAACCCGAGCACGAATATTCGAGCCATTTTTCACCACCAAATTTACTGGTCGCGGCCTGGGACTGGCTGCTGTAATGGGTATAGTTCGAGCGCATAAAGGCGCAATGAAGGTGTATAGCGAACTTGGAAAAGGAACGACATTTAAAGTGCTTATTCCGGCATCAGAGATGTCATTTCAAATTACTCGAAATGAAAAATATAGCAACAGTTCAAATTGGAAAGGTGCTGGGACTATATTATTAGCAGACGATGAAGAAAGCATTCGAGCTATTGGAGCACAAATGCTGGAACATTTCGGGTATACAGTGCTGACAGCTGAAGATGGTCGTGAAGCGATAGAAATATATCGTAACCGCGGTAATGAAATCAATTTAGTTATAATGGACATGACCATGCCCCACATGGATGGAGCAGAGGCATTCAGCGAATTGCGCCGAATAAATCCACAAGTAAAAGTAATTCTGGCGAGTGGTTACAGTAAAGAAGATATAGGCTCACGATTCGCAGGAAAAGGTCTGGTAGGGGTATTGCAAAAACCTTTCACGGTTGGCATTCTGCGGGAAATGCTGAAGGGGATTGATGAAGAGTGAAGAGTGAAGAGAGAAGAGTGAAGAGAGAAGAGTGAAGAGTGAAAAATGTGGCGTCACCGTCCCGGTGACGATTCGATTTATGTTCATTCATAATTAGTAATTTTTCTCTCTTCTCATCTCTCTTCAAACGGATGACTTTCCTTATCAAAATCTGGCTGGTAATTTTCAGGGGCTTCTGATAGCTCTTGTGCCCAACCGTTTTCTAATCCAGCGTCGGCGAAGGCGTTTATTGCCTCTTCGTATTCATCTGCGGTAATTGTGCGGTGCAACGGGAATTGTTCGTATTCAATCGCGCGATGGGTGGGGAAATATTGTGCCATTATACTGACGGTTATTTCCGGCGATACTTCATCAGCAAGCCGTGACAGAATCTCTCTGCTACCAGAAAGATTACCCGGCAATACCAGGTGACGGACTATGACACCGCTAATGGCGATGTCGTTATCGTCTGTTACTAATGCACCTTTTTGCCGGTACATTTCTCCGATGGCGGCGATGGCGATATCTGGGTAATTTGGCGCACTGGATAGTTCCACGGCAATGGCCGAATCCGCGTATTTTAAATCCGGCAGATAAATATCAACAACATCATCCAATTGACTTAATACATCAACATTGTCATAACCATTGGAATTATATACCACCGGCAAATTCAATCCATCACGTACCGCCAGTGCCAATGCCGAAACAAATTGCGGCATCACATGGGTTGGCGAGACAAGGTTGATGTTGTGACAACCCCGCGCCTGCAATTGCAACATGATATCTGCTAATTTCTGCGCTGAATAAGTATCATATTTTCCTATTTCACCCTGACTTATTTGATAGTTCTGGCAATAGACGCATTTTAAATTACACCCCGCCGCGAATATCGTCCCACTGCCTTGTGTACCGCTAATTGCCGGTTCCTCGCCATTATGGTCGCACCATGACGCCACCCGGCATTGTGCCCCAATGCCACATCGTCCGATGTCTCCCCGTAAACGATTAACCCCGCATCGATGCGGACAAATATCACACGCCTTTAATCGTTCGGTCAACCCGTCAGCAATTTCCTGCAATTTCTGCCAATCATGATTCATGGGTTAATTCTACCGCAAAAAGGAATTGAAATAAAGAAAGGAAATATTTTATGTTTTCAGGCTCTTGCGAAACCTTTATTTATCCTTTTTTACAGTTAAAATTTATCAAAAACATGGGGTTTAAATAATCAACATCATTTAAAGTTGCAGTCACCGTTTGGAACAGGGTCGCAGCCCGGCTCCCCAAAAGTTGTCATTTACCTGGAGCTACGGCATATATTTCTGTCTTTGATTTTCAAGCAATATCTGAAATAGATGATGAAATAATTATTCCTGTTGATAGAAAAATTCAGTAAAATGAAATTTTTTTGATAGATGGCAGTGATTTTTAAAATATAGTTTTCATGGAAATTGAAGGGAGCCGGGCTGCGACCCTGTTCCAAACAGTGACTGTAATTTTATCACATTACTATTTATTTTAACTTAAAAGTTATCAATCTGAGAATTTTGCAATCGGCTCTTTACATCAATTTATAGAATAAAAAAGATTTAATATTTTTAATCCATCAAATCCTATTAATCGATGTTAAAATAAATTGTATGTAACGTTTACCCGCCTTATTTGTCTAAAGAAAAATATGCAATTTTTGGGTGAGGTATAATGACAGATAATTTTGAAAATGAGGGAATACAAAAGTCGACTGATGGCGGCATGAATAAAAAGATATTCCGCGCAACCGGAATTCTAATGATAATTCAATTAGTAATGCGATTTTTCGGGTTGATTGTTAACAAAGTAATGAGCAAGTTCTGGGGAACTGATATCAACGCCGACGCCTATAATGCTGCAAAAGATATAGCTTTTTATCTGTTCCAATTTGTCGATCAAATAATAATGCACTCGTTCCTGCCGGTATTTGTGCAAAAAATGAAGGAAGAAGGCGAAGAGAAGGCATGGAAGCTGGCAAGCACTGCCATTAATTTATTAGTAATACTCATGCTCGCAGTAGCCGCTGTCGGTATTACATACTCTCGTCAATTATTACCACTTTTCCTGCCAGAATGGTTTGATCCAGCGTCTGGCAAGAGCAATGAATTAATTGAGTTGACAGTAAAACTTACTCAAATGATGCTGGTCGCCATTATTTTCCTCGGCGCATCATCTATGACTTACGTTTTATTGAACTCATATAAAAAGTTCGCTTTACCTGCCGCTGCGGATATGGCTTTGAAGGCAACTGTACTGGTATTCGCCGTATTCTTTGCCAAACATTATGGACCTGCCGCATTTGCCGCTGGTTTTATCTTCGGTGCAGCAGCAAAATTGATTATACATTCCATTGGATTAGGAAAACGTGTTACACACTATCGACCAACCATCGATTTGAAGGACCCGGCTTTAAAGAAGTTCCTCATTCTTGCTTTACCGCTGGCAATCGGTACCGCCGCGTCAATATTCCGTTCGGTATTCGACCAGAGATTCATTTCCGGTTTGGAAACAGGCAGTTATTCCGCCATTAAATATGCAAAGATACTTTGCGACATGCCGGTGCAGTTTTTTCCATTTGTATTCGGCATCGCATTGTTCCCGTTCATCGCCGATCTGGCTGCTGAAAATAACCGTGAGAAGCTGAAAAGCATGCTGATGTCTGCCACTCGCATGATGATTCTAATTTTCATCCCACTCGCCGTCTCATTTATATTGTTGCGCGGGGAGATATTAAACGGCATTTACGGTAGTGAAAAATTTGATGCCGCATCAATTGCTTTAACCTCTGGACCATTTATTGTTATTTCAATTGGCATGCTCATCGCCGCTTTAGAAATAATCGTTTTACAATTCTATTTTGCCATGTCAGACACTCTGTTTCCAAATATCATATCGGTCTGTCTGGTCCCGTTGCATATCGGCATTGCATATGTCGGCATCCACTATTTAGGTATTGGTGCCGCGGCAATACCACTGGCATTATTGATAAATAAAGGCACAAAAATAGGCATTTTGTACGGAAATGCCCGTCATAAATTCGGCGAATTAGGTGCTAAAGAGATTATAATATTCATGGGTAAAACTATTGCCGCCTTACTTCCACTGGCAATTATGCTGTACCTATCAACCATTTATTTCCCCAGAATATTCCCACAGGCACAGAATGTTGAAGGAGATATTAAAAAAATCCTCACTCTGGTGCCATATATCGGAACAGCATTCATCGGTAGCGCGATATATATTTATCTCCTAAATCAAATGAAAGTATCAGAGGTTTCATTATTGCTGCAGAAAGTTGCTGGAAAATTGATGAAGAAAAATTAATTTAAGGTTTTTAGTTTTCGGTGAGAGTCCTATCATTAATATCACAACTTTTTGTTTGATTATGGTTACTAAAGTAGGTATCACCCACAATCTAATATGGCTTTAATAGTATAAGCCTCATAGATATCCTCTGTGTAACTCTGCGTTAAACTCTGCGTTCTCTGTGGTAAAATAAAAACTACATCAACATGCTATTCCCTAACTTAACCGCAGAGTAGCACAGAGTTTAGCACAGAGTTACGCAGAGATAATACTTGCAAAAACTTGTTTAATTTCAACATTATTATAGCTTAAAGTACTAACTGATTGACTGAAATCATTGCACTATA
>JBIJDE010000589.1:0-3028 GCA_044344305.1 Armatimonadota bacterium | reverse complement strand
TATCTTTATATCCACATCCATTGCGTCGTAAAGAATTAAATATTATTATGTCAAGACGTTCCAATTTTAATCTTGAACCTGCCATTCGCCTGCTTGCAGCAGGAACTTTTGATCTATCAGCAATTATTACACATAAATATGCTATCGATGAATTAGGTGAAGCTATGAAGAAGGTACATAATTATCAGGATGGTGTAAACAAAGCAATGATAATATTTGATTAAATTCAGATTATTTTTGAGTTTATTGACAGTCTTTTACGTTCAACAGTTGTAAAATTTGCTGAAAATTGATACTATACGGCCACAATGGCGCCGTGTATCGGCCTGTTGATTGTGTGGCACATAAGCCGCGAGAATAAACCAACAAGGGTGTTACGCTGATGACTGACGCCAAAACGTCGCAACAAAAACCTGCTAAAGAAATGATGGCAGACATTCCGGCTGGATTATGGCAAAAATGTCCCAAATGCCGTTCGATGCTTTATATTAAAGAATTAGAACGAAATTTGCGTGTATGTTACAGTTGCCAATATCATTTTGCCTTGAATACTAATGATCGAATTAATTTGCTGACTGATGACGGTATGTTTAATGAAATTGATGGTGATTTACGTCCGGGAAACCCACTTGATTTCCCAGATTATGAAGAGAAATTAGTTAGAAGTATTGAAAAATCAAAACAACCGGAAGGATTTGTATTTGGTGATACCATTATAGGTGGTACTGATGCGGTTCTTGGAGTTGCTAATTTCGCTTTCATGGGTGGCAGTATGGGTTCTGTATACGGCGAGAAAGTTACTCGTTGTTTAGAACGTGGTGCTGAATTGAAAAAGCCTGTGGTTATGGTTTGCGCATCTGGTGGTGCCAGAATGCAAGAGGGGATTATCTCCCTTATGCAAATGGCAAAAACATCAGCCGCTTGTGAGAAATTAAAGGCTTCTGGACAATTCTATTTAGTGGTTATGACTGATCCTACAACTGCTGGTGTTCTGGCAAGTTATGCATCACTTGGTGATATTATTATTGCTGAGCCCGGTGCATTAATCGGTTTTGCTGGTCCACGTGTTATAGAACAAAACTTGAAAATTAAATTACCTCCCGGAACACACACTTCTGAGTTCCAGATTAATCATGGCATGATTGATATAGTTAGTCATCGTCGTGATTTGCGCAGCACTGTTGCTAAATTAGTGGCAATGATGGCGCCTCATGCTGCTGTATCAGCTATAAAAGAGGATGGGGAGGTTGCAGAATGAGCACCAATAGTAATAATGCAAGTAGGTGGTTGCCTTTTGAAAGACCACTACAAGAAATTGATGAACAGATTACACAATTAGAATCATATACCACTTCGCACGGAATCGACCGAAGTGAACAAATTAAACACTTGCGTGATGAATATGCTCGATTAAGTCAACATATTTTCACTCATTTGTCAGCGTGGGATAAAACTATGATGGCACGTCACCCTAATAGACCTTATACTCTCGATTACATTAAAATTATCTTTGAAGATTTTATCGAGTTGCACGGCGACCGTAGATTTGGTGATGATCCTGCCATTGTTGCAGGGGTTGCTACTTTAAATGGTCGTGCGGTAATGATTATCGGACATCAGAAAGGTCGAGATGTAAAAGAGCGAACGTTCCGTAACTTCGGTAGTGCCAAACCTGAAGGGTATCGCAAGGCCATGCGAGTGATGGATATAGCAGAACGGATGAATATCCCCGTAATATCATTTGTTGATACACCAGCAGCAGAAGCAAGGTTGGAAGCAGAAGAGCGTGGCATTTCTGAAGCTATCGCATCAAGTATGGCAATGATGTCCAGATTAAAAACACCAATTTACGTCGTTGTAATTGGCGAGGGTGGCAGTGGCGGTGCTATAGGTATTGCTGTCGGTGATCACATTTGCATGTTGGAACATACTATTTACTCTGTAATTCCTCCTGAAGGTTGTGCGGCTATCTTAGATACTTTCGGTCGAGATGGCACTCGAGGCGGAGAAGCAGCGGCAGCATTAAAAATTACCGCTCATGATAATTTACGGATGGGTATTATTGATGAAGTAATTCCTGAACCAATTGGTGGCGCTCATCGAAATGTTTTAGAGGCAGCTTTAATAATAAAAGAGAGTATTCTAAACAATTTAGCAAGACTGGATAAATTATCTAAAGAAGAATTAGTAGAGAAAAGATACGCAAAGTTTAGAAAAATTGGTGAATTTGAGAAAGAATAATAAAAAATATAAAAAAATACGCGCAACCTGATTCTCAGGTTGCGCGTATTTGTTATGAATGTGATAAAATAAGTCATGCAGAATTATCAGTTCTGGAGTGTGAATTATGTTTAGCCGAATAATAAAATTATTTTTATTTGTTGTTGCGACAGTTATTACCGCTGTTGCTGCTCCTCCCCCCCCTCCTCCTCCTAATGTTAAAAGTGACAGAGAAGAACTGAGATTAATTGGTGATGTGAAGTCAGTTGTCATCAGCGAAAATGGCATACCGACCATTAGATATGATTTTAGTCCAACCGAAAATGGAAAACTTTCGTTCGGTTACACATATAAAGATGACGGAAAGATTATAGATTATACTATCAAGCGTGGTCCGGATGTAACAAATCCAGATACATTTGAATTTAAAAAAGTATTTTTGTGGCAAAGGGGTGTGAAAACAGAAATTAAGAGAGAAGATTATTATGACGAAGTTGGAAATGTAGTCGGCTATTCATATTTTAATGTAATTAATAATAATGAATTTGTAAAACAGAGTTATAAATATGATATGTCAGGCAATAAAGATGAGCGCGGCACAGGTGCAACAGAGGCAAAGAAAAATAAAGTTGAAAAGTTTGCTTATGATAATTTGGGAAATATTATTGAAAAAGCTGAATATATAAACGGAACAAAAGCGCGTGAATTTAAATATCAATATGATTTCGACCTGGAAGGCAATTGGATTAAAAGAAAAATAGATTCAAGAGATATTGCAGCGGGACAGTTGAATTTTAGGCAGAGTTCA
>JBIJDE010000360.1:0-5354 GCA_044344305.1 Armatimonadota bacterium | reverse complement strand
TAATTTTATTCTCTGCGGCAGCAGTTTCCCGGTGTGCTTTTTCCAAAGCAGTTCTGCTTGCAACCAAATCTGCTTTTACTTTACTTAATGGCGTAAACAGCAATTCACGAACTTCACGATTGACTATAAAGGTGGCGGTTAGGGTGACAGCGGCAATAATGGCCCCGGCTACTACAGATATTACAATGGCGGTATGCTTTGGTCGCAGACCAAAAAGAGATAACCTTTTTCTACCCATGCGACGCCCTATAAGGTCACCGACATAAGCAATAAGTCCGCTGACTACAATCATTATTAAAGATAAAATTAATACACTGCTCATAATTTCCTGAATACGAGTTTATAGACTTATCCGGTAATAAGAATTAATATATTTTGAGGCTATTTTTGTAGCAGACAAGGCGTTTAATTTTACACATTATCAAACTGATAAACGTAAAGTAAACAACACTGAATTGTGCAAAAAGATTCCAAAAGATAGTGATTATTATCCCCGAACAAGTCTATTATACGTTTGAAGAAGGAAAAGAGCAACTTGAAAATTGAGAATAGAAAAATATTTCCATTAGGATTTAACAAAAACTAAAGATTCTCTAATTAAGACTTTCGCTTATGCTCAAGAAATACCGGGCAACCACAAGGGATTGCCCCTACAATATCTGTAAAAAGCGACAGTCATATCTAATTTTAATGCTCTATTCTATCTAACCGGCACTCCGCGTTCTCGCATATAATCTTTCAATTGCTTAATGGTATATTCACCATAATGGGTAATACTGGCTACTAATGCGGCGTCTGCTTTCCCCTCGGTTACAGCTTGGTACAGGTGTTCGGGACATCCAGCACCGCCACTGGCAATTACCGGTATTCCAACCACTTCAGCCACTGCCCTTGTCTGTGGAATATCATAACCATTTTTAGTGCCGTCAGCATCCATACTGGTCAGCAATATTTCACCAGCACCGCGTCTTTCCGCTTCTTCTGCCCATTTTATGACATTTATTCCGGTTGGGGTACGCCCACCATGCAGGTATACTTCCCAATAATTCTCGGTTTTATTGTGGCGTCCATCTATGGCGACAACTACGCATTGACTGCCAAACTTCTCTGCTGCCGCACTTATCAAATCTGGATTCAGTACTGCCGCGGTATTAATTGCGATTTTGTCGGCACCCGCCTTCAATAAACCACGAAAATCTTCTGGTGACTTTATGCCGCCACCAACGCAATAAGGAATAAAAACTTCCTCAGATGTACGTGCAGCAATATCCAATATAGTATTCCGGCGTTCATGTGACGCTGTAATATCTAAAAAGACTAACTCGTCCGCTCTTTCACGGTCATATTGGGCAGCCAACTCCACCGGATCCCCGGCATCGCGCAACGCGACGAAATTGGTACCCTTAACAACTCGACCATCTTTAACATCAAGACAAGGAATAATTCGTTTAGCAAGCATGAACCAAGGTTACCGATATGAGGGGAGAACGTCAAGAGGAATGTGGGTAAATGGCAAATGGCAAATGGCAAATTGCAAATTAAATAGCCAATTGCAAAACCTTTGATATAATTCTCTTGTTGATAACTTTTAACTGAAAATAAATAGTAATGGGATAAATTTACAGTCACCGTTTGGAACAGGGTCGCAGCCCGGCTCCCTTTAATTACCATGAAAACTATATTTTTAAAAATTCACTTCAACCAACCAAAACAATTTAATCCCACTAAATTTTTCCAACAATAGGACTAATTATTTCATCATCTTTTTCCGATATTGCCTCAAAATTAAAGACAGAAATGTATGCGTTGCTTCAGGTAAATGACAGCTTTTGGGGAGCCGGGCTGCGACCCTGTTCCAAACGGTGACTACATCTTTTAATGATGTTAATTATTGAAAAATCCTGTTTTTGATAACTTTTAACTGTAAAAAAGATAAATACAGGCTTTTGCAAAACCAGAAAGACAGACACCTCCCAGGCTTCGCCACATGGTGTCAGTTCCTGTTTTATACTAAAAAGAATGCTTAAATGATAATTTTAAATTATGGAAAAGAGGTTTTACAATAGCATTTAAAACTTTAATATCATTTTAATCTTACAAAATCATTCTAATCTGTGGTTCAGAAAGCGGGAGTAAATGGCAAGTGGCTAATTGATAGATATTTCACCTAATAGCAAAGAAATATTGAGTTTATTGCACCAAAAGTAGATTATTCTGCGTATGAAGTACAAGAGAGAAGTGCAATGGCGGAGAGGGAGGGATTCGAACCCCCGGTGAAGTCACCCCCACGGCGGTTTTCAAGACCGCTGCCTTCAACCACTCGGCCACCTCTCCGCGTTCTTGCGTTAAAATAATAGGAATTTCTGAGAGTTTTGTCAATTCCTGTAATTTTTCTTTGCGAAAGTTGAAAAATGTTGTAAAATAGTACCTGTAAGTTGGTATTATTGATTAGCTATACTCTGGAGGTCAAAAAATGCTCAGTCGGAAAATGATTGCATTCTGTTTCATCAGCATGTTATCCCTGTTATCTTTATCAGCAATGGCTCAAACGACAACGACGTTTCCACCGGTAACGCCATCATTGTCAACACCGGCAAATGGTGCGTCATTCATCAGTCCTGATGCTACAATTGGCTGGAATAATAATGGCACTGCTACGGTATACACCCTGCAAGTTTCCACTGATGCTGGATTCACAACCACTGGTATGGTGGTTAACCAGGCTGTTAATCGTGATACCGTTAATAATACTACCAGTGTACAAGTATCATTGGCTTCCGGAACCCAGTATTTCTGGCATGTTCGCGGTGGCAATGCTGCCCAACAATTCAGCGGTTACAGCGGCACCTGGACTTTCACCACTTCAATTGCTCCCCCCAATCCTATATCACCACTTACAGGAACCACTGTCAGCGGTATTCCCGCAATATTCAGTTGGTCATCAGTAACAGGTGCAACGAAATATAACGTAGATATATCCATAGATGATATGTATAAAAATATTATCTTTACAGACAGTACATTAACGGTAAACTCTGTTAGTTTATATCCACAGCGCAATATGAAATTATATTGGCGTGTTCGTGCTGGTTCGGGTGCCAACTGGACTGGGTATAGCGATACCCAGGCTATTAATACCGGGACATGGGCGTTAGATTATATTCAACCCGATTTGCAAGTCAAAACAAGTACCGATATTTCATATATCGGTGATCGTGTTTACAGTACCAAAGGAAACAACCAGTTACGTTCATTATCAGTATTTAAAGGTCGCACAGCGACATTTAATTTGCGGGTACGCAATGATAGTCCGGTTGACCAGGCATTTTTAATAATTGGTCCCGGCAGTTTAAACGGTTGGACTGTTGCGTATTATGACGCCATTACTGCCGGCAACAACATAACCATGCAGGTGAGCGGTGGTGGTTGGCAAACCCAAATATTAAAATCCGGCGAAACCAAAGACCTGCGCGTTGAAATGACTTGTCCAAAGCCATCTGTTCTATCAATAACAGTCTACGCCTGTGCAGTGGAAGATATCACCCGTCGCGACGCAGTGACAATAACCGGAGAAAGTCGATTAGGAACTGATGGTGCTGACATTTTAGCGGCCCCGGTTGCGCTGACGCCTATCAGCAATATTATTACTCCGACACCGGTGAACATTTCATGGTCGCCAGTAATAAAAGCTACTTCATACTCATTGCAATTATCAACAGTTGCCGATTTTGCAACAATTGATAAGAGTTACGATAATATTACCGCTACCCGCCAATCTGTATCGCTTGCAAATAGCCTAAGCTATTATTGGCGAGTACGTGCTTTTGCAGGTTCAGTAACCAGTGACTGGTCGACACCTGCTCAATTCCGTACCAGTACCGGTATCACACCTCCAGTACCGACATCACCAGCAAATAATGAAGCTGATGTCAGCACTAAAAGCACATATCTTAGCTGGGTATTTAATAACGCGAATTTCGTCAATTACTACTACACAGGAACTATCTTTACAGTAGAATTAGCCGATGATGCAGGATTTACACAAAATGTCATTTCAGCTACTAATTATGGCAGTTCACGACATCTGGTTGACACATTAAAACCTGAACAGTCTTATTTCTGGCATGTCAATGCACAAAACGGAACAGGGATCAGCGGATGGTCAAATACGGCAACATTCGTTACTGGCAAAGATGGTGCCGATGCTAACCTGCAATTAGATGTACGCACACCGATCGTTACCGAACCTTATACTGATGTTGATTCAATAACTATCTCCCAAGATGTTCGAACAGGTAAACCTGGGGTATATCTAATAACTATCCGCAATATAGGGAATGCCTACGATACCTTTACAGTTGTAGGTGATGCTACTCCTGATACCGGTTGGAAGATAAATTATTTCACCCCGCAAGGTAGAAACATCACTCGGGTAGTCGCTTCTACTAATGGGTTTGTAACTCCTAAACTTCCTGCAGCAGGTTCATATACTATCCGGTTGGAAATAACCCCATCATCAGGTGCTGTGGACAACAGCATACAGGAAGCAAGTGTAAGTGTATCATCATTTGCTAATTACTTCCTTTCTAAAAAGTTCACCGCCAGCGTGTCTAAAATACGCGCCAAATAGATCATTATTAATTAACCTCCGTTGCATTTGTGGCGGAGGTATTTTTTTTATTAACATAATCCGTACCCTAACTAATTAATGGGGAATTATTACCATGAAAACAATTATTGTTTTATTCCTTACAATATCCGCATTGACGCTTTGGGCAGGTCAACCGGCTTTTTACGCAATAGTTGTCGGTATTTCTAATTATTCAGGCGATGGTATTGATTTAAAATATGCTTCCCGAGACGCGGAATGTGTAACGAAAGCTTTGCAGGTTTGTGCCGGCAGGTTATTCGGTGAAAAAACACGCATCTACACATTATCATCAGATAATAAGATTACACCTACTAAGAGGAATATTGCCAAGGCATTTGCTGATATACAAAATGACATAAATAGTGATGATGTACTGGTAATATATCTTGCCGGTCATGGCATAGTTACTGATGGAGTAGACAGCAATTATTGTTTTCTCACCAGTGATGCAAGATCATTTGCTGGTTTAGACGACCCTGGTGTGCGCAAAATTACCGCTATCACCATCACCGAGATAAAAGAATGGGTATCCAAAATGAAAGTTGGCAAAAAAGCTATCATTATGGATACATGTGCAGCCGGTAATGTGGCTGATAACCTGATGGGAAAGAAAGAGATACCTGGAAGACAAGCAGTATTGGACAAATTAAAGGAACAGCATGGATTATATGTTTTGATGGGATGCGCCGCCGATGCACGCAGT
>JBIJDE010000359.1:0-5358 GCA_044344305.1 Armatimonadota bacterium | reverse complement strand
TCTCTTATATTTACCGTTTAATTAATAGTTCCTGCTAACTAAACGATAAAGCAAGCCAGTTTTATGAGTATTTCGCTTTTAGATAATTTAATTCACATCTTTATGGGAAGTATAAATTATCAACATTATTATTCCTCTCCGTGAATCTCCGTGTCTCCTCTGTGTAACTCTGTGTAACTTAAGTAATAAAAAAATCATATTCTTATTGTCACAAACTGCAAATCAACCTATACTTTAGTCAGAATATAGGACGGTGTTAATATGGCTAATTTTGATAAGATTGCTGATACTTATGACTTAATGGTTAACTGGTCAGCACGGTTAACGCGAGAAATGCCTTTTTTTGAGAAAATTATTAATGATAAACAAATAAAATCTATTCTCGACATCGGGTGTGCTACTGGTAACCATGCCCGCGCCTTCGCACAACTGGGTATGTCAGTCATTGCCGTTGACCCCAGCGAAGAAATGTTGAAGATTGCCGTAAAATTAACCGATGGCAACAATCCAGCATTTGCTTTTGGTGGATTAGGAATTTCTTTACCGGATGGTAAATATGACATGATTACCATTCTTGGCAACACGGCGACACTGGTGCAAAATATGGATAAATTTGAAGAATCCATCAAAGAATTGCATGAAAAGTTAACAGCTAACGGTGTCTTGATTATTCAGATAGTAAATTACGACAAGGTTATCAAACAGCAAGTATTATCATTGCCAGCTATGAAAAAGAAACGTAATGACACCGAATATATTTTTCTGCGTGAATATAGAATGGTTGAAAATTGCCCAGAATTAACAGTTATTACTGTAGAATTAAATAGTGACGATATAAAACAGCGAATAGAACATACCAGACATTTACCATTAACCAGCGAAAAATTAGCCAATATCTTGATGAAGTCCGGTTTTTCAAAATATGACTTTTACGCCGATTATAGCAGCAATCCATTTGATACTGCTGAATCTGGCAGCTTAATTGCAATTGTGGAGAAATAAATGCGATATTTTTTATTATTACTCTTATCTACCTTATTATTTAATTCATTCACCGCGGTTCCGTTAAAAGATCAATCATTGATTAAATTAATTGCCGCATCACCATCCGCAAAAGATTTGCCCGGTGAAGAAGCCTGTACGATATTGCGCGAAGTAAGCATTACCGTAGAAGCAACTGGTAAAGTAAAAATGCGAGAGCGCCGAGTGATGAAAATACTCACCGAGGCTGGACTGCCACTATCACAATGGAGCATTCCTTATGATAAAAGTACCGTAAATCTGGACTACGTCTCCGCGCGAACAATAGTTAAAAATGAAATTTATACTGTTGACCCTACCCATATTGCGGAAAACGCTTTATACCCGGGAGTTGCCCAGTATAACAGCTTTTTCGTACGCAGATTCCCCATGCCAGCAGCAACAGTCGGTGCTATATTAGATGTTGAAACAGTTATTTCACGTAAGTCACCACGAATTGCTGAAGATTTCAGTGATCGATTATACCTATCAGACAGCTACTTCACTTCTCAATTAAACTTCGCAATTTATTTACCGGCTATCTGGCATCCATCATGGCGATTGACAAATACCGAACGCTATCAGGGAACCGAAAAGATAACTGGCGAAAGACGAGTAATAACAGTAACCGGAAAAAATATCCCGGCAAACAGGATTGTAGAACCACAAACTCCTCCCGCAGATGAAATGTCTGACCAATTGCGCATAAGCACATTATCTGGATTTAAAGATATTGCTAAATGGTTTAATGCAATCAGCAACACAGCAGTAATCCCAGATGATAATTTAAAGAAAATAACTGAACAAATAACAGAAAAATTAAATACCACCGAAGAAAAAATCATTGCGATAGATAAAGTTGTCCGCAATATGCCGTATGTCGCGATAGAGTTTGGCAGTATGTCGGATATCCCCAATAAAGCATCGGATATTCTAAAACGCGGGTATGCCGATTGCAAAGACAAAGTAACATTAATGAAAACAATGCTATCGGTTATCGGGGTAAAGTCATGGTATGTATTAGTGCGAACAGCAGACCGTGGAAAATTGGATAAAAAACTACCGTCACCGGCAGAATTTAACCATGTCATTATAGCCGTTGAATTTCCCACTGGTGAGAAATATCTTGACCCTACCGAAACCAATGCACCATGGAATGTGCTGCCGCAAGGCGTCGCCGGTGCGGATGGATTAATAATTAAAGACTATGGAGAAATCATTCAATTACCCGTTAACACAAATAATAACAGCATCGCAGATGCTCTACTGGTTATTAATAATGATGGTAGTTGTACCGGCGATATAACCATAACAATGGAAGGATTGCCGGCTATAACACAACGCTCTGCCTTAATGTTAATAAAACCTGACCGTCTGAAAGAGACATTTGCACCATTAGCACAACGATTTGGTGCAGAGATGAAAATTGATGACATTAAAGTAGAAAATCTACAGAATACCAGCAAACCTCTGGTTATTATTACCAAGGTTTCATCACCTACATTCATTCAGCAGGCAGGACCTATGCTTTGTGGCAATATGCCCTGGCTACATTATCAACCCAATCGATACCAACAGGCAGTCACCAGAACAATGCCGTTTTACAATGATACTATATCAGCCATGACCATTCAAGAAAAAATAAAACTACCTAATGGGTGGAAAGTTACATACTTACCGACAACAATCAACTATGATGGACTGTTCGGAAAATACCATGATGAAAGCACATTTAAAGATGGGGTAATCACATATCACTGTGAATTGCAAACAAAAACCATATCCGCTGGTATAGATGCACTGAAAGATGCAAAAGAATGGTCCAGTATTCTGGCGTTTGAAAAACGGAACAGCTTGCAATGGTACGTTACGAAAGAGTGACCATAACTGAAAACTAAACACTGAAAACTTAAAACCTTAAATCCTAAACCGCATCTTTATAGCATCTCTTCGACAAGCCGCGGCGCATTCGCCGCATGTTACGCATTCCGGGTGGTCAATGCCGTTTTTGGCATGTACCAATTCAGTTACCGGCAGACTCATGGGACATACTTTATCGCAGGCGTGGCAATTAACACATTTCTCTGGTGATGATTTCATGCCAAGTTGTGGAAGACGTAGCAGTTTGCCGAACTTTTTGCCGAATATCATGAATGGTGCCATCCAACATATTGTATGGCAAGTTGCGCGTCGACCGGCGGTAAACGAAAATATGAAGAAGGTGGCGACTACTGCGAAATATGGTATATATTTAAATGGTTCATCAACCGAAATGATATTTTCTGTTTTGTATAAGTAATTAATCCCTTTAAAGCCAGCGGAAGTCAGGAAAAAGATAAGCATTCCCAGCCAGATAGCCCAAACAAAATATTTCACAATATCGAGTTTTTTAATATTTGCCGGTTGGTCATTTGTTCGCATACACAACTCGCCAAGCCCGGCACCAGCGCAAGCCCAACCGCACCATAGACGACCAAGCAGCATCGCAAAGATGAACATTAATCCGAAATTAATTACAGCACCAGTGACGAAACCATCTTTAGCTCCCATCATAGATACTACCGGCGACAAATAATTCATTGTCACCGGAAATATTATCACAGAAATCAACAATAATAACCTGCGGATTTTAACCCACTTAGCCATTGCCTTCTCTCCGCCGTATCTCCTGCCCACCGCGTACCAATGCCAGGTAATTTTCCATTGGAATATATGAGGCAATAGAGTTTCCGGTACCCAGGGCATATCCGCGCGCCATATTGCGATACCTTGTCCCCTGCTCTACCACAGTATCAAATACTTCATCAGCAGTTGCACGGCACATGAAATCCATATCAAAACCGCCAACAATGGCGATGCGGTCATTATATTTGTCCAGCCAATCGGTAAATGGCGATATCGCGTCTTCGTTTGAATGTTTGCCGTCTATCCCCAGTGCTATAACATCTTCCATTATCTCAAAAATGCACCCGCAGGAATGCCACAGAAACGGTTTGCCGGCAGCATGAACCTGATTTATAATGCGGGCGTACTGGGGTAAAATATTTTCACGCACTGTCGCGGGATTTGTTAATAACGATGACCGGAAACCCAGGTCATCTCCAAAACGACAGGTAACGTAAATATCGCTGTATTCACGCAGAAACTTGGCCCATATAGTTGACATTAAATCGCCGATTTTATTGAATATTTCTGCATATAATTCCGGATCATCAACCTGAATCAAAGGCAGATATTCCAGACCCACCAGATCTTCGCTGATTTCATATACGCCATTCCCTACCCCGCCAACGGCCTTCATTCCTTCCGGCATGGCATCGCGTAAAGCACTGAATACCGGGTCGGCATATTTCCAATAAATGCCAGGAACTTCGTCCCATGGATATGCCTCAAAATCTTCGCGGCTTTGAATAGGACCGGGATGACCACCCATAATAGCGCCGTTCTGCGGTAATAAGCTGCTGATACAGACTTCATAAGAAACAACGTCATAGGTGTTGTCCTTAAAGAACTTGCAGAAATTGCGAAAATATTCGCGTTTATCAGCAGCGTCGCCATCCAGCAAATCGCCAAATTTAACGCCTAAAAACTCTTCATATACCGGCTGATTTACAGTATGTTCATACAAAGGCAAACGCGCCGGTCGAATATTTTTCATAACATCGGCAAAATGCCGATAATCAGGTTGAAAAGACATAATAATTTCTCACTTTTATTTAATTGGTTACAATTTAATTTTCAATTTTCTCAGGCTCCTGCAAAACCTACTAATTATATAATCAACCCAACCACCCCCTACCCCCTCCTTGGCAAGGAGGGGTGGCCGAAGGTCGGGGTGGTTTTCGCCTACCACAAACCTGAAACCTAAACATTTAAAAAAGGCTCCTGCAAAACCTATTTAATTTTCAATTTTAAATTTTCAATTTTAAATTTCCGTTTAACCCCTTTCCGGGCTTCCCATAACGGCTAAATCTTTTACTGCAATTAGCCTTATTTTCTGTTCAGCTATTCTCGATTGCAACATTTCCACTTCGTCTACCATATCAGAAATAGACATTTCCAAGGCTACCGCAGTATCTTCTGCCTGTTGCATTTCTGGTGATTTAACTTCCGGTCCTGACAGACCATTTAATATTCCACCGCGTTGCCGGTATACCTTCAATAGTTTCTCAACTAACATATGCGGGTCAGAATCATAAATAATCTGCGCGCCGGTTTCTTTTTTCATAACATCTACCAAAGTGCTGACATGCTCTGCTATTCCACCGGTACCTTGCAATACCCCGATTAATTTCCCCTCATCGTAGGCAATGGCAAACTCACCCAGGGTTCCAGATC